>NZ_VRVE01000074.1:0-21978 GCF_008040035.1 Methylobacterium sp. WL9 | reverse complement strand
GCCGAGGGCGGGCTGCGCCTCACCGTCGAGGACGAGGGCGGCGGCGATCCGGCCCGTCTCGACGGCACCACCGGCCGCGGCATCCTCGGCATCCGCGAGCGCATCGCCTCGCTGGGCGGAAGCCTCTCGATCGCCAGGGCCGAACACGGCCTGCGCATCGCCGCGGTGATCCCGCTCAGGGGTCCGCGGCTCGTCCCCGCCGTCGCGGCCGCTGCGTGACCGGCCTCTCGATCCTCCTCGTCGACGACCATCCCGTGGTGCGCGAAGGCTACCGGCTGCTGCTGGAGCGCCAGCCCGGCACCCGCGTCGTCGCCGAGGCCGAGGACGCGGCCGGCGCCTATCGCGCCTACAAGCTGCATACCCCCGACATCGTCGTCATGGACATCTCGCTGCCCGGCCCGAGCGGCATCGAGGCCCTGCGCCACATCCGGCAATGGGACACGCATGCCCGGGTTCTGGTCTTCACGATGCACGGCGGCGCAGCCTTCGCGCTGAAAGCCTTCGAGGCCGGCGCCTCGGGCTACGTCACCAAGAGCAGCGCCCCGTCCGAACTCGTCCGCGCCGTCGGCACGGTCGCCCGCGGCGGCCGGGCGCTATCTGAGGACATCACCCGCGAGATCGCCGCCGACCGCCTGTCGAGCGGCCACGCCGTGATCCGCGACCTCGGCACCCGCGAAGTCGAGATCCTGCGGCTGGTCGCCTCGGGCGAAACCACCGACAGCATCGCCCGGCAGCTCAACATCAGCCCCAAGACCGTGCAGAACTACCATTACGGCATCAAGGCCAAGATCGGCGCGCGGACGGACGCGCATCTGGTCTGGCTCGCGATCGGGGCGGGGTTGCTGGAGCTGGAGCGGGCGGTGTGATGCTCGCGTTCGAAGACATTCGACGTCGAGGCGCCAGCCCGCCTATTCCGTCACCAGCGCCGCCCCCGGCTCGCCCGCCTGCAGCGTCGCCAGCCGCTGGCTCGCCTGGGCTTCGACCACCGCCGCCGCCGTGACGTTGACGATGCCGCGGGCCGTCACCGAGGGCGTCAGGATGTGGGCGGGCTTGGCCGGGCCGATCAGGAGGGGGCCGACGGGGAGCGCGTCGGCCAGGATCTTGGCGAACTGGAAGGCGATGTTGGCCGCATCCAGGTTCGGGAAGACCAGGACGTTGGCCGCGCCCTTGAAGCGCGACCCCGGCAGAACCCTGTCACGAAGAATCTCGGAGAGGGCGGAATCCGCCTGCATCTCGCCGTCGACCTGAAGCTTCGGGTCGCGGGCCTGGATCAGCTCGAGGGCGCGGCGCATCTTCCTAGACGCGGGATCGTCGGACTGGCCGAAATCCGAGTGGCTCAGCAGCGCGATCTTCGGGGTCAGGCCGAAGCGGCCGACATGGCCGGCGCAAGCGATCGCCATGTCGGCGATCTCCTCGGCGCTCGGATCCTGGCGGACATGGGTGTCGGCGAGGAAGAACGCGCCCTTCTTGGTGACGATCAGGCTCATCGCGGCGAGGTCGAGCACGCCCGGCGCGAGGCCGATGATGTCGCGGATCACCCGGAGCCGGGTGTCGAAGCGCCCTTCGAGGCCGCAGATCAGCGCGTCGGCCTCGCCGCGGCGCACGGCGAGGGCGCCGATCACCGTGGTGTTGGTGCGCACCAGCGTGCGGGCGAGGTCCGGGGTGATGCCCTTGCGGCCGGCGACCTCGAGATAGGTCGCGACGTAGTCGCGGTAACGCGGATCGTCATCGGGATCGATCAGGTCGAAATGCTCGCCCTGGCGCAGGGTCAGGCCGAAGCGCTTGACGCGCACCTCGATCACCCGCGGGCGGCCGACCAGGATCGGACGGGCGACGCCGTCCTCGACGATGGCCTGGGCGGCGCGCAGCACGCGCTCGTCCTCGCCCTCGGTGTAGATCACGCGCTTCGGGTCGGCCTTCGCCTTCGAGAACAGCGGCTTCATGATGAAGCCCGAGCGGTGGACGAAGCGGTCAAGCGACTCGGCGTAGGCGTGGATGTTCTCGACCGGCCGCCCGGCGACGCCCGAATCCATCGCCGCCTGGGCCACGGCCGGGGCGATGCGCAGGATCAGGCGCGGATCGAACGGGCTCGGGATCAGCGATTGCGGGCCGAACGGCCGCGCCTCGCCGCCATAGGCGCGGGCGACGACGTCGGAGGGCGCCTCGCGGGCGAGGGCGGCGATGGCCTTCACCGCAGCCTTCTTCATCTCTTCGTTGATCGCCCGCGCGCCGACGTCGAGCGCGCCGCGGAAGATGTAGGGGAAGCAGAGGACGTTGTTGACCTGGTTGGGGAAGTCCGAGCGCCCGGTGCAGATCATCGCGTCCGGCCGCTTCTCCTGGGCGAGGTCGGGCATGATCTCGGGATAGGGGTTGGCCAGCGCCATGATCAGCGGCTTCTCGGCCATCTTCTCCAGGTATTCGGGCTTCAGGACGCCGCCGGCCGAGAGGCCAATGAACACGTCGGCGCCGGGGATGACCTCACTGAGCGTCCGCGCCTCGGTGTCCTTGGCGTAGACGTCCTTCCAGCGGTCCATCAGCTCGGTGCGGCCGGTATGGACCACGCCCTTGATGTCGGTGACCGTGATGTTCTCGACCCGCGCGCCGAGCGAAACGAGGAGGTTGAGGCAGGCGAGAGCCGCCGCGCCGGCACCCGAGGTCACGATGCGGACGTCGGAGAGGGTCTTGCCGGCGAGTTCGAGCCCGTTGAGCACGGCCGCGGCGACGATGATCGCGGTGCCGTGCTGGTCGTCGTGGAAGACCGGGATGTTCATCCGCGCCCGGCAGCGCTCCTCGACCTCGAAGCACTCCGGCGCCTTGATGTCCTCGAGGTTGATGCCGCCGAAGGTCGGCTCCAGCGAGCAGACCACGTCGACGAGCTTGTCGACGTCGTTCTGGTCGACCTCGATGTCGAACACGTCGATGCCGGCGAATTTCTTGAAGAGGACCGCCTTGCCCTCCATCACGGGCTTCGAGGCCAGCGGGCCGATATTTCCGAGGCCGAGCACCGCGGTGCCGTTGGTCAGCACGGCGACGAGGTTCTGGCGGATCGTCAGCGTCGCCGCTTCCTGCGGGTCGGCGGCGATGGCCTCGCAGGCCGCCGCGACGCCGGGCGAATAGGCCAGCGCCAGGTCGCGCTGGTTGCCGAGCGGCTTGGTCGCCTGGATCTCCAGCTTTCCGGGCTTGGGCAGGCGGTGGTAGACGAGCGCTCCAGCCTTGAGGTCCTCGGACATGTTGTCGGCCATGACCTTCGCTTCCTCTCCTGGAATACGCGTGATTCTCACCGGACCGCGCCTTTGAATAATCTGTTGCAACGGCTGAGGCGGGGGCGCAACCCGCACAACGAGACGCGCCTCCATATGGCGAAGCTAGCGCGGCGCTGGAATTTCTCGATAGGGGCCTATTCCTACGGCTTTCCGAAGGTCCGGTTCCCCGAATCCGGCCGCCGGCTGACGATCGGGCGCTACTGCTCCATCGCCGACAAGGTCGAGATCCTGCTCGGCGGCGACCACCGGCTCGACTGGGTCTCGACCTACCCCTTCGCCGCGATGGCGGGGCTCTGGCCCGATTCGGAGGCGCCGCAGGATTACCACGCCTCGCGCGGCGACGTGACGATCGGCAGCGACGTCTGGCTCGGCTCGGGCTGCATGATCCTGTCCGGCGTCAGCGTGGGGCACGGCGCCGTGGTCGCGGCCCGCGCCGTGGTGACCCGCGACGTGCCGCCCTACGCGGTCGTCGCCGGCAACCCCGCGAAGATCGTGCGGCGGCGCTTCGACGAGGCGACGGCGGCCCGGCTCGTCGCGGCCGCGTGGTGGGACCTGCCGCACGCGACCGTGAGCCGGCTGGTGCCGCTGCTCTCCAGCGGTCAGGCCGACGCGGTGATCGCTGCGGCGGCCGAGGCGCGCGGCGTTGCGGCGGCGGGGTGAATCCCTTACCCCGATGCGATTCAGACCGACCCGAGCTCGACCATGACCGACACGCCCGAAGCCGCCCCCGCCCTTCCCGACCGCCTCTCGGTCAACCCGAACAGCCCGTATTACGACGAGGCGCTGCTGGAGCGCGGCATCGGCATCCGCTTCAAGGGCGTCGATAAGACCAATGTCGAGGAATACTGCGTCAGCGAGGGCTGGGTCCGCCTCTCGGCCGGCAAGACGCTCGACCGCGCCGGCAACCCGATGACGGTGAAGCTGAAGGGTCCGGTCGAGCCGTATCTTCGCGACGCCGGTTAGGCCTCCGCCGGTGCGGGAGGAGAGGGCCGGGCTCCCGATCCGCGCCTTCGCCTCGCCGCGTGAGTGGGAGGCGTGGCTCGCCACCATACCGCGCACCGCGCCGGGGCTTTGGCTCCGGATCGCGAAAAAGGGCTCCGGCGTCGCCAGCGTGACGCGGCTCGAAGCGATCGAAGGTGCGCTCTGCCACGGCTGGATCGACGGGCAGGCCGCGCCCTACGACGAGCAGTCCTGGCTGGTCCGCTTCACCCCGCGCCGTCCGCGCTCGACATGGTCGGAGGTCAACCGCGCGGCGGCGCAGGCGCTGATCGCCGCCGGCCGGATGCGCGAGACCGGTCTCGCCGAGATCGCGGCGGCCCAGGCTGACGGCCGCTGGGAGGCGGCCTACGCGCCGGCGAGCCGGGCCGAGGTGCCCGAGGACCTCATCGCTGCGCTCGACGCATCCCCGGAGGCGAAGCAGGCCTTCGCGACCCTCGACCGCACGAACCGCTACGCGATCCTCTACCGGGTTCAGGAGGCGAAGAAGCCGGAGACGCGCGCCCGGCGTATCGCGGGCTTCGTGGCGATGTTGGAGCGGGGCGAGACGCCGTATCCGCGGAAGCGCGAGAGGGTGAGCCGTAAGGATTCGGTCGAGGGCGGCACGCAGGTTCCAGGTTAGCCGAGGCCGGCTTCGAGGGGAAACGGCGTCGGTTCCCAGTAGGGCTCGATCTTGGTGCCGCGGACATTGGCCGCCTCCCACCCGTGCAGGATCCGGGCGAGCGCCCGGCGGTCGCCGGCCAGAAGGGGTTCCGCCACGACGGTGAGTTGCATCTGCCAGCGATGCGGAAGCGAATCCGGGTGGTAGGTCTTGCCGCGGTATTTGGGTTCCTTCTCGTGCCAAATCGTCCGCGCGGCATCGAGATCGCCCGCCGCGATAAGGGCGAGCATGCGATCCTCTAGGGGTTCGTAATGAATTGTATGCTCTCTTGGGGGGAGGGTCACATAGCCTTCGGGCGTCCCGTAGACCTCCAACTTCGGCAGCACCTCCGTTTCGATCACCGCGATTGCATCGGCGATCATTGCGGGATCGGACCATAGCCACGATTCCTGCGAAGATGTCTCCGGCCTTTGCAGATGTTCGATATATGTTCCGAAAGCAAAATCAGGATTTATTTTTGGAAGAAAAAGAGCCATTACTGTCAACCATGGATCGCAACGATCTTTATCAGAAGTCCTTTCTATAAATATGCCAAGAACGAAATGTCGAACCGGCTTCCTGCAGATCAGACCAGAACTTATTCTGATTATATTCTTTTCTGATTCAATTATTGGCTTGTAGATTTTTTCGATTTGGTGCCGAGTCGTCATTTTTCGAGTACCTCAATCATAATGTAATTTCTCATACCAGGATAATGTTTCTGTATTGCAGTAATAATATCCACCGCGCGGACGGCCCTGAGAATGGCCTTCCCCATCTTGTGATCATATACGCAGACGGTCGATGGACGCACGGGCTCCAAGACATCCAGTCGTATAGATTGCCCGCTACTGTAGTGGACACCTATACCTGTCTCTGCGGCATAAGAAACCTCAGCAATCAAACCAGGGTCTTTCATGCTTTTGATCTTATGTGCGATAATCCTATGAACTATATTCCCAAAATTTTGCTCAGTACCATACCCTCCTAATGCACGGACTTCTGCTGCGGTTGATTTCGCCAGCGCCTGGATTTCCGCATTGCGCGGGCAGAGTCGGTCCAGCTCCCTCTGACTGACCGCACCGACCCACATCGCACGGTCGTTGAACGCATCGCCAGGGATGTACTCGCTCGCCGGTGCGGCGAAGATCGCCGTGCCGTCTCTGTTCCTTCGAATCGCTTCCGTCGTGAAAAGCGAAATCGCAGCTTGCAGGATCCGATCGCTAAGGCGCTTGAGTTCGCGCGGAAGACGCTGAGGCGCCCGCGCCGACTGGAAGAATGCCTCCGGCTCGGCTCCGCTGGTCGTCAGCCTGCTGCGGCTCAAAATCTCCCCGCTCCCGCCATCCCGAATCGTCTGCGTCAGACCGGACGTCTCGAAGACCGTGCGCGTGCCATCCGGCGCCGTGACCGTGTGCTGCTCGTCCCACTCGGCGTGCGGGTTGCTGCGGATGCGGATCGAGAGGACGCGCGAACCGTCCGCCGTCACGACCTCCTCCTGCGTCGTCGATGGAGCGGAGCCGCCGCCGATCGATCCGGTGGTCTCGGGATCGTCGCCTGCGGCGAGCGGCCCGGCGGCGGTCGGGTCGCCGGACGTCCAGCGCCCGCCGCCGAGCTGGCCGGCCGGTTCGCGCGGCTGATCGGGGTCGTATTTCTGCGAGAGCAGCCACCCGATCCGGAGCAGCTTGGTCTCGACGGTCAGCCCGGCGAGGCTCGCGCGGATTTCGTTCAGATCGCGGCGGTGACCGGAAGACAGCGACATCGGATCCAGCCCTTCATAGGCGAGCAAGTCCGATCGCAGCTAGCAAATATACCTACATATGTCAATAAATGCCTAGATATCAGCCGCCGGCGCTCGACGTAACGGGGCAGCTCGGGCGGCCACCCGCCGCGCGGCACGCGCGCTGCGCCGCCTCCACCATCACCGCGACCTGCTCGGGCGTCTTCGGTGCACGGAAGACGAGGCTCGTCGCCACATCCGGGTGTTTTTGGCGCTGCTTCGGCGTCCGGGCGTGGTTCGATATCCTGATCGCCAGTGCGTCGGCCCCGCTCCGGCAATAGACGCTGTCGCCGCGTTCATTGCGGGCGGAGACCGCAAACCCCGCCTCTTCGAGCAGGCGCACCGCGAGGGCGATGGCGGCCGTCGGCGCCAGGGCCGTCACGGTCCCGCCGGCTCGATGGTGCCGAGCGTGCGCCGGCCGAGTGCGCGCGCCTTCAGGCCGAGCGCCGGCTTCTCGATGGCGTACCAGGACAGGGCGGCGACGCCGAGCGCCAGGATGATCGAGGGACCGAGCAGCGCCCAGCCCGAGCCCTGCGGCCAGAACGCGTGCAGCACCTGCTGGATCGGCCAGCCGTAGAGGTAGACGCCGTAGGACAGGTCGGCCGGCGGATCGAGGCGCGGCCGGCCCAGCGCCGGCAGCAGCGCGATTCCGATCGCCGCATAGGCCTCTGTGAGGAAGAGCGCGCTCCGGTAGAGCGGCGTGCCCTGCAGGAGCAGGGCGGCGGGGAGGGCGAGGAGCCACCAGGGCGAAAGCCGCACCCGGTCGCGCCAGAGATAGAGCGCGCCGCCGCCCGCGAAGATCATCGGCAGACGGAATGCCGTCTCGGTGCCCTTGGGCAGGTCGGGATGCGCGATCTGGGCCGCGACGAGGGCGACGGCCAACCCGGCGACCAGGGCCAGCGACAGCCAGCGGACCCGCAGGAGTCCCAGAACGCCGGAGACGAGGACGCCGAAGTAGCACAGGGTCTCGTATTTCAGGGTCCAGACCGTGCCGAGGGGACTGCGATAGGGATTGGCCTCGAACAGGCCCGGCAGGGCGGCATTGCTCTTGAAGGTCGTCAGCGTGCCGAGGATGAAGCGGCGCAGCTCCGGCGCGGCATAGTATTCTGCCAGCGGCAGCCGGGTCAGCGCCGCGCCGAGCACCAGCGAGACCAGCAGCGTGGCGGCGACCAAGCCCGGCAGGATGCGCAGGGCGCGGGCGATGACGTAGTCGCGCGCCCCGCGCCGGTCCATGCTCATGGTCACGAGGAAGCCGGACACGGCGAAGAAGCCGTTCACCGCGTGCTCGCCCAGGGCGAAGCCGGTGGCGCGGGCCAGCGGCTCGGCGGCGGGGTCGCCGGTCGCCACGCTGAAGGCGTGCGAGACGACCACGGCCAGCGCCAGGGCGAGCCGCATGGCCGAGAAGGCGTTGTGCGGGCGGGCGATCGCCTCGGCGATGGTCGGCGCGCTCATCCGCCGGCCTTTTCGAGGTTTTCACGGGACAGGGCAGCACGACCGCGCCAAGCGGCAAAAGCGCCGGCCGCCGAGCCACCGTAGCGTTCCACGCCCGAGCGGCGGAAGACGAGGGCGGAGAGCAGGGCTTTCGGTGCGTTCACCGCGAGCATGCCGAGGCTGGGATCAGGCAGGCCGTATTTTCGGCTGACATAGGCGCGCGACCAGGCCTGATGCCAGCGCGTGCGAAACACCCGGCCCCGCTCCGGCGCCGAGGAGCGCCCGCGCCCGTGCAGCGCCACGGCCTCGTGCACGTGGACCAGCGCACGGCCGGCGTCAGCGACGCGGCGGCAGAGGTCGTCATCTTCGTAGAACAGGAAGATTTTTGGGTCGAAACCGCCGAGGTCGAGGAAGAGCTTTCGCTCGGCCATGAGGCAGGCGCCGGAGAGGAACGGCGCACAGGCGTCGCCCTCGGGCAGGCTGCGCACGCCGCGCGGATTGGTGAGATACGGCGCGAGCAGCGAGCGCGGCTGGTAGAAGAAGCGCCCGTCCGGCTCGACGATGCGCGGCGCGAGCAGCCCCGCATCCGGCCATTTTTTCGAAGCTGCCAGCAGGGCGGCAGCCGCACCGGGTTGCAGGACCAGGTCGGGGTTGAGGATCAGGACGTGGGTCGCGCCCTCCGCCGCCCGCACGCCGAGAGTGTTGGCGCGGCCGTAGCCTTCGTTGCGTGGGTTTTCGACAACCCGAGCCCCGGCCGCGCGCGCGATCCGCACGGAGGCATCGCGGCTGGCATTGTCCACGACGATCGCCGGCACGCCCTCGCGGGCCAAAGCCGCCAGACAGTCCGGCAGAACCTCGGCGCTGTCGTGCGCGACGACGATGGCGACGAGGCTTTGCACGGGGCGGTCTGGATCAGGCCTTCTTCTCGGGCAGGTTCAACCGAACGTGCAGCTCGCGCAGCTGCTTCGGCGTCGCCTCCGAGGGCGCCCCGAGGAGCAGGTCCTCGGCGCGCTGGTTCATCGGAAACAGCGTCACCTCGCGCAGGTTGATCGCGCCGACGAGCAGCATCACCAGCCGGTCGATGCCGGCGGCCATGCCGCCATGGGGCGGTGCGCCGTATTGGAAGGCGCGGTACATGCCGCCGAAGCGGGCATGGACCTCGGCCTCGCCATACCCAGCGATCTCGAAGGCCTTCACCATGGCATCGGGGCGATGGTTGCGCACCGAGCCGGAGGCGACCTCGTAGCCGTTGCAGACCATGTCGTACTGCACGGCCTTGAGCTTCAGCACGCTCTCGGTGTCGGCCGGGTCGAGCGCCAGGAAGTCTTCGTGGCTGACATTCGGCCCCGAGAAGGGGTTGTGCGAGAAGTCGACCTTCTTCTCGTCCTCGTTCCACTCGTACATCGGGAAGTCGGTGATCCAGCAGAACGCGAAGCGCTCGCGGTCGACGAGGCCGAGTTCGTCGCCGATGCGGATACGGGCCTTGCCGGCGAGCGCCGCCGCCTTGCCCTCGGTGCCGGCCGCGAAGAAGACGGCATCGCCGGCCTTGGCGCCCGTCTTCTCGGCGATGGCCTTCTGGACGGCGGCGGGAATGAACTTTGCGATCGGGCCCTTGCCGGTGAGCTCGCCGCCCTCGTCCTCGAACACGATGTAGCCGAGGCCGGGCGCGCCCTCGGAGCGGGCCCAGTCGTTCAGCTTGTCGAAGAACGAGCGCGGCTGGCCCGCCGCCCCCGTCGCCGGGATCGCCCGCACCACGCCGCCGGACTTGATGACGCCCTTGAACGCCTTGAACTCGACCTCGTCGCGGGCGAATTCGTCGCTGACGTCGGCGATGATCAAGGGGTTGCGCAGATCCGGCTTGTCCGAGCCGTATTTGAGCATCGCCTCGGCATAGGGAATGCGCGGGAACACCTCGGTGACCGGCTTGCCGTCGGCGAACTCCACGAACATGTCGCGGACGACAGGCTCCATCGCGGCGTAGACGTCCTCCTCCGTGACGAAGCTCATCTCGACGTCGAGCTGGTAGAACTCGCCCGGCAGGCGGTCCGCCCGCGGATCCTCGTCGCGAAAACAGGGCGCAATCTGGAAATAGCGGTCGAAGCCCGCGATCATCGTCAGCTGCTTGAACTGCTGCGGCGCCTGCGGCAGCGCATAGAACTTGCCGGGATGCAGGCGCGAGGGCACCAGGAAGTCGCGCGCGCCTTCCGGCGAGGAGGCCGTGAGGATCGGCGTCTGGAACTCGAAGAAGCCGCCCTCGCGCATGCGACGGCGCAGGCTGTCGATGATCGCCCCACGCTTCATGATGTTGGCGTGCAGCTTTTCGCGACGCAGATCGAGGTATCGGTAGGCGAGCCGCGTCTCCTCCGGGTACTCCTGATCGCCGAAGACCGGCAGCGGAAGCTCGGCGGCGGGGCCGAGCACCTCGACCTCGTCGATATAGACCTCGATCGTGCCGGTCGGCAGCTCGGAATTCTCGGTACCGGCGGGGCGGGTGCGCACGCGGCCGTCGATGCGGATCACCCATTCCGAGCGGGCGGCGTCGACCGCCTTGAAGGCCTTCGAATCGGAATCGACCACACACTGCGTCAGGCCGTAATGGTCGCGCAGGTCGACGAACAGCACGCCGCCATGGTCGCGGATGCGGTGGCACCAGCCGGACAGGCGGACGCTCGTGCCGACGTCGGACGGGCGAAGCGCCCCGCAGGTGTGGGAACGGTAACGATGCATGGCCGGCTCTATGGGATTGAGGCCGGCACCATTCACGCGAGACCGGGCAAGTCAAGGCGCGGGCTTCGGGGGAGGGCGTTTCGCTCCGGCAAACGTCCACGGCGGAATGCCGCCCTTCGCCTCGCAAGGCGCGTCAACCTCCGATATAGCCGAAGGCATGGACCTGATCTCGACCACGTCGGACCTTGCCGACGCCTGTGCCCGCTTCGCCGCGCAGCCCTTCGTCACCGTCGACACGGAGTTCATGCGCGAGACGACCTATTATCCGAAGCTCTGCCTGATCCAGATGGCGGCGCCGGACGGGTTCGCGGCGCTGGTCGACCCGCTGGCCAAGGATCTCGACCTCAAGCCGTTCGTCGACCTGATGGCGGACGAGGGCGTGGTGAAGGTGTTCCACTCGGCCCGCCAGGATCTCGAGATCGTCTGGATGATGGGCGAGCTGCTGCCGCATCCGTTCTTCGACACGCAGGTCGCGGCCATGGTCTGCGGCTACGGCGACTCGGTGTCCTACGAGCAGCTCGTCAACGACCTCGCCAAGGCGAAGATCGACAAGTCCTCGCGCTTCACCGACTGGTCGCGCCGGCCGCTCTCCGAGGCGCAGCTGAGCTACGCGCTCTCCGACGTGACGCATCTCGTCAAGGTCTACGAACTGCTCGTCGCCCAGCTCGTCGAGACCGATCGCGGCGCCTGGCTCGACGACGAAATGGGCGTTCTGACCTCGCCGGAGACCTACCGGGCCGACCCGGCCCAGGCCTGGCGCCGGCTCTCGGGGCGGATGCGCAAGCCGCGCGAGGTCGCCGTGCTGATGGAGGTCGCGGCCTGGCGCGAGAAGGAGGCGCAGACCCGCAACGTGCCGCGCGGCCGGATCCTCAAGGACGAGGCGGTGATCGACATCGCCTCCTCGGCCCCGCGCAGCGTCGAGGCGCTGGGCCGGCTTCGCACGATCCCGACGGGCTTCGAGCGCTCGCGCACCGGCACCGACATCCTGGCCGCGGTCGAGCGCGGTTTCTTGCGCGACACCGCCGACATCAAGCTCCCCGAGCGCGGGCGCTCGCGCGGCGGCAACGCCGCCGTGGTCGAGTTGCTGAAGGTTCTGCTCAAGGCCGTGGCCGAGGCCGAGGGCATCGCCCCGAAGATCATCGCCACCGTGGACGAGCTCGAAGCCATCGCCGACGACGACCAGGCGGACGTGCCGGTGCTGCAGGGCTGGCGCCGCACCCTGTTCGGCGAGAAAGCGCTCGCGCTCAAGACGGGCCGGCTCGCGCTCTCCACCGAGGGCGGCCGCGTCATCGTGCGTGAGTTGCCCTGAGCCGGGAACCTCTCGCCCTGCGCGAGAAAACACGGCGGCCTGTGGGCCGATGAGCATGGTGTTCGGGACGGGACTACCCTAGATCGGGATTAAGCGGCAAAGTTGTTGCCGAATAATCCCGATCGCCGCCCGCCATCCATGTTCGAACCGAACGAAGTCCTGCAGACCCTGACCGGGCGCGGCCACGTCTCCACCGAAGGCGTCGAGGCGGTTCGCGTGCGCTACCGCGTGGTGATCGAACGCCGCGAGGGCAGCATCGTCGCGTCCGGCACGCTGGCCGGCAACCACGCCAGCCTGAAGCCGGTCTGGCTCGTGCCCGACGCGACCTTGCGCCTCAAGAACGGCCGGCGCATCGAGATCTCGATCACCGATCTGGTCGGCGATCTCGCCGAGTTCGAGAGCACCGGGCCGGTATCGCCCACGTAACAAGAACGCCGCTCACTCCGCCTTGGCGTTCACCTCGAGCTTGTCGAGCACGGCGCCGGGACTGCCCGCGGTGCTGAAATCGGCTATGCCGAGGCCGGTCGCGGCCTTCGCCCTGGCGCTGATCGAGAGCGTGCCCGGCTTGGCGGCGAACTTGCCCATGGCCGCGCCTATGGTCTTGGCGGCGGGCGAATTGCCGAGAATCACCGGGATGCCGACGAGGCAGGCGGTGACGTATTCCTTGCGCAGCTCGTCCGGCTTGAGGCTCAGCGACTTCGACTGGGCGTCGATGAAGCGCTCGTAGAGCCCGCCGTTTTCGAGTTTCAGGTCGACCGTCTTGGCGGTGGCCGAGAGCATGGCGAGCCCCGACGCGGCGGCATCGGGATCGAAGATATCGGCTCCGATGCCGCCGAGCGTCGCGTTGAGGTGCAGCGTCCCCATGTCCTTGCCCGAGACCGAAACCTCGCGCAGGGCGAGTTCCTTGGCGCCCTCGTTCCAGGCGGAATCGGCAACGACGTCCAGGTCGATGTCGCGGTAGCCGTAGAGGCCGAGCGAGCCGAGGCCGGGCAGGCCGGCGACGGCCGAGGACGGCATGGTCAGGCCCGAGAGCGACAGGCGGCTCGCCGTCGGCACGCCGTCCCGCGGCGGCCCGAAGGTCATGGTTGCGTCGCGCAGGCCGACGTGAAGCGGAGCCGCCGCGGAGGCCGGAGCTGTCTTGGCGAGGGGGTCGGAGGAGGGAGCCGGCGGCGCGCGCCTGCCGCCGGCGGACCTCTCCTTGGCGGCAGGCTCGGCCTCGGTCGGAACGTCGAGGCTGAGCCCCGAGAGCGTCACGGTGCCGATCAGCGGCGTCAGGCGGCGCATGTCCGCTTCCGACACGGCCTCGTTCGGCTTGGCGAGCCGCCGCAGCGTGGCGACGGTCGGCTCCAGGGAGGTGCCGCTGAGCGAAAACTTCGCGATCGTCGAGCGGGTGCCGGTGCCGGCGAAGCTGATGTCGCTGAGCGAGAGTCCGGCATCGCTGCCGGCCGCCGCGTAGGCGAGGCGGCCGATGGCGAGGTCGACGGGCTTGTCGCCCTTGGTGTCCTGCACGCGCAGGCCGGTGGCCTCCAGGCTGCCGATGGAGACGGCCTCGATCAGGTCCGCGGCGTTGCCGGCCGCCTTGGCGCGACCGGCCGCATCCTCGCCGTCGAAGTCCAGCGCCTTGAAGGCGTCGAGCGCGCCGTTCCAGGTCCCCGGGACCTGGCGGCCGGCGAAATCGCGTCCGGCCAGCCGGGCGAGGCTCACCCGCGTGCCGTTCTCGTCGGTGAAGGCGATGGTTTCGAGCGAAAAAGCCGCGTAGAGGCGCTGAAGTGGGCCCTTGCCGTCGCCGGGCTCGCCGGAGAGGCGCGCCATCGCCGCAAGGTCGACGTCTTCCGCCCTGAATTTCCCGTAGGAGCCGTCGCCGCCGGCCGACTTGCCGTCCGACGCGCCGGCGACGGTGATCGCGGCGCCGGCCGAGGTCAGCTCGGCGATGCGCCCGCCATGCACGCCGCGGGCGACGACGTCGCGATAGACAACGGCCTGCCGGGTGCCGCCGACCGCCTGCTCGACGCGCAGTTCGGGGATGGCGAGGCTGCCCGCATCGAGCCGCGCGAGGCGGGCCGGCCACGGCTCCTTGCCGTCAGCCTTGAAGATCGCGAGGAAGTCGTCCTTCGACAGGCGCGTGCCGCTCGCCGTCAATTTCGGCGCGGTGAAGCGCGTTCCGCCGATCGTCAGGACGACGTCCTGCAGGGCGACGTCCTGTACCGCTGAGGCCGCCTCCTGGGCCCGGACCGGAGCCGCCGCCGGCAGCGCGGACAGCACGGCGAGGCATCCGAGCGACGCGAGCACCGCCCGCCGGAGGCCGTTACGGCCGGTGGATGGGATCATGGCCTTGTCCGGGAAGCTGAACGCGGGGATCGTGGTGCAGGGAGCATGCGGCCCGCTCGCACGGGCGCCTTGCACTGCCGCAGAATGCAAGAGCAGGCAATTGCGCCCAAGCCACGGCAGAGCACCCGCGACGATGCCGGGATTTCGTCGGAACCCGGCGTCGGGCGTTCAGAGCGAGAAGGACGTTCCGCATCCGCAGGACGAGGTCGCCTGCGGGTTCTCGATCTTGAAGGACTGGCCGATCAGGTCGTTGGCGAAATCGATCACCGAACCGCCCATGTACTCGATCGAGACCGGGTCGAGCAGCACCGTGGCGCCGTCCTTCTCGATCACGAGATCCTCCTCGGTGCGGGTCTGCTCGATATCGAAGGCGTAGGAGAAGCCCGAGCAGCCGCCGCCGTTGACGCTGATGCGCAGCGAGCTGCCGGGGGGCTCGGCGCTCATGATCTCCTTGATGCGCTTGGCGGCGCGGGCGGTCAGTTGGATGTCGGCCATGGTCGAGCTCGGCTTCACGGTGCGGTCTCCTTCCTCGTGACCGCACGCGCGACGCGCGATTGCCGGAACGGGACCTGCAGACAAGATATGAGGTAGGCCGACGCACCGCAACGCGGTGCGGGTGAGGAGCAGTGCGAGACGTGGCGCAGGACACATCGACGACGCGGCGTGCGGGCGATCGCTGGCGGGCGGCCTATGCCACCGATCCGGCGGCGACGCGGGGTCGGCTGATCGCAGAGCCGTCCTCGCCGACCCGCAGCGACTTCCAGCGCGACCGCGACCGCATCGTCCACTCCACGGCCTTCCGGCGCCTGAAGCACAAGACGCAGGTCTTCGTGCATCACGAGGGCGACCATTATCGTACGCGCCTGACGCATACGCTGGAGGTCAGCCAGATCGCCCGGGCGCTGGCCCGTGCGCTCGGCCTCGACGAGGATCTGGCGGAGGCGCTCGCGCTCTCGCACGACCTCGGCCACACCTGCTTCGGCCATACCGGCGAGGACGCGCTGCATGCCTGCATGGCCGAGCATGGCGGCTTCGACCACAACGCCCAGGCGCTGCGCATCGTCACCCGGCTGGAGCGGCGCTATGCCGAGTTCGACGGCCTCAACCTCACCTGGGAGACGCTGGAGGGGCTGGTCAAGCACAACGGCCCGCTGCTCGACGGGGCGGGTGCCCCGACTGCGCGCTACCGCCATGCCGGCATCCCGGCGGCGATCCTCGAATACAATGCGCTGAACGACCTCGAACTCGCCCGCTTCGCCGGGCCGGAGGCGCAGGCGGCGGCGCTGGCCGACGACATCGCCTACGATTCACACGATCTCGACGACGGCCTGCGCGCCGGCCTGTTCGAGCTCGCCGACCTGGAGACCGTGCCCTTTTTGCGCGGGTTGCTCGACGAGATCGCGGATCGCTACCCGAACCTCGAAGCCTCGCGAACCATTCACGAGTTGGCGCGGCGGGTGATCACCCGCTTCGTCGAGGACCTGATCGTCGAAAGCGAGCGGCGGCTGGCCGCGCTGAATCCGCGAAGCGTCGCGGACATCCGCGCGGCAGACGCGCCGGTGGTCGCCTTCTCCGAAAAGATCGCGGCGGCGGATGCCGAGATCAAGGCGTTCCTGTTCGCGCGGATGTACCGCAATCCCGACGTCATGGCGGTGCGGGAGAAGGCCGACATCATCGTCGCCGACCTGTTTGCCGCATTCGTCGCCGATCCGCGCCGGATGCCGGCGGAATGGCAGGCAGGCCTCGACGGCGCGGGGGAGGGGCGGCTGGCCCGGCGCGTCGCCGACTACATCGCCGGCATGACGGACACCTACGCGGTGCTCGAACACGGAAAGTTCTTCGCGACGACGCCGAGCCTGTACTGGCGCCCGTCGGACCGCGGCCTGCCACTGGCGGAGCCGTGAGACAGGATGCCGGGGCGGATCGGATCCGCCCCGGGCAGGCTTCAGTAGCCGCAACCGCCGCAGGGTGCGTAGGAATAGGTCGGCACGTAGCTGTAGCAGCCGCCGCACCCGCCATAACCCACCGCCGGCACGTAGCTGCGATAGCCGCCATAGCCGGCGGCGGCATAGCCACCGTACCCGCCGCCGTAGCCATAAGACGAGCCGTATCCTTCGTAGCCGCCGCCATAGCCGTAGCCGCCGCCGAGGGCGCCCGCGGCAAGGCCGAGACCGAGGCCGACGCCGGCACCGGCGAGACCGTAGCCGAGCCCGCGCCCGTAGCCGCGCCCGCCATAGAAGCCGCCCCGTCCGGCGAAGCCGCCGCGGCGATAGCCGCCGAAGCCTCCGCGATAACCGCCATACCCGCCGCGGTAGCCACCGAAGCCGCCGTGATGGCCGCCGAAGCCGCCCCGGCCGTAGCCGCCTCGACCGAACCCGCCCGCCTCGGCGCACGCCGGCACGACGATGAGGGCGGCGAGCGCCGCCCCTGCGAGAAGAATAGCTTTCATCGAGGACTCCTGGATCAGAACTGATCAGCCGGCCTCATCTGGGCGGCCAGGATCCCGCGCGTTCAATGGGGCACTCTACCGAGACGGGACCTCATCCCCTGCGAAGCGCGGACAGCGCCGGCCGCCATCCGCGCCGTCCGCATCCAATCCCGGATATTCGTCGAAGCAACCACCCGTTGCCATCCGAACACCGACGATCCACAGACGTCAAAAACGCATCTGATCGGTGCAGATGCACTACAGTTTCATTCTCTGATAGAAAACTCGTTTCCAACTTCTCAAACGCGTAGAAACAGTCATACTCTGTGTATGCCGCAGCGAGCCAGTCAACCAGGGCGCAGCATCAAGCGCGGTATTCTATTCTAGATTGATGCCTTTATGATACTGAATGTTGCAGAAGATGATATTCATACATTCTGGCTTCAGGGCGTCCAGCACGTATGTATGGTCGCGTTTTCGGCAAAATCAGAAATATATCGCTTATTGCGAAATATTTCATGAAATACTTGCGTCGCTAACTCAACAAAGAATAAGCTCTTTTACACCGGCAAACTGGAACTCCAAGCATCCGCCCGGCGCACCATACTTTCTAGAGTACCTATCCCTAATTCAGGATCCGGGCGGCGTCGCCGGTTTCGATCCGTCGCTCAGCTACGATCGGTTCGTGCCGCCATCCGGCCCGAGCGGTCCGGTATCCGAGGTGGAGGCCGCCTATGTCCGGGCCCTCGTCGACCATGCCGAGCAGCGCGGCCGCGTTCCGGTTCTGACGGAAACCCGCAGCCTGGGCCGGGTCGCGGGCCTCAAGGCGGCGGCGCCGGGCCTTCACGTGGTGCTCTACCGCAACCTCTATCAGCAATGGTGCTCCTATACGGAGCAGGCGACCTGCGGAAACGCGTATTTTCTGGATACGATCACCAAGACTGCGCGTCTCAGCCTACACGATCCGATGATCCGGAATCTTCTTTCGATCTATCCCGTCGAAACCCCATCGACGACAGACATGAACACCTTCTATCTGTTCATGTTTCTGCACATCTACCTCTATTCGCACGCGACCGCCGCGGCCGATCTCGTCATCGACGTCAACCGTCTGTCCGGCGACGCGGCCTATCGCGGCGAGATCGAAGGGGCGTTCGCGGAACGGGACGTCCCGGTCGATTTCTCGGATGCCCGTTCGTCGACCGCCTACTCGCTGGTGAGCTTCCCCTGCCGAGCCGACATGCTCGAACAGATCCGGATCGTCGGCGACGCCATCATCGGGAAGATGGCGTCCGAGCGCGGACGCGCGATCACCGAGACCATCGTGGCCGATCTCTTCGAGGAGCACGAGCGTCACGAGTTCTACAGCAAGCGCCTGCGTTCGGTGCTGCTGTCGACGAGGCACGACAGGGACGCGGCGCTCGCCGCCGCCGAGGCCGTACACGGCCAGATCGCCGGCCTGCAGGACGAACGGGACCGATCCGAAATCGAGAGAGACGCGGCGCTCGCGGCCGTCGAGGACGCGCGTGGGCAGATCGCCGGCCTGCAGGGCGAACGGGAGCAATCCGCAATCGAGCGGGACGCGGCGCTGGCGGTCGCGGATGAAGCGCGGAGGCAAGCGGACGGCCTGCAGGGCGAACGGGATCGATCCGGAATCGAGCGGGATGCGGCGCGCGCCGCCGCCGAGGACGCGCACAGGGCAACCGACGCGATGCGGGCCGAATGCGACCGGCTCAGGGACGAGGCGAACGCGGCATCGCGCGCGGCCGAGGAAATCCGCCATGAGGCCGACGCCCTTCGGAGCGAACGCGATGCGGCCGTCCGGGACCGGGCGGCGATCGAGAGCGAGCATGGCCGGCTCGGCCGGGATCTGGCCTCGCTCTCGGCCCTCCGCGACCGGCTGGCCGGCGAACGGGACGCGGCGCTCGCAGCACATGCGAACGCGGAGCGCGAGCGACAGGGCGCCAGGAGCCGCTACGACGAATTGCTCCGCTGGAGCCTCGCCTTCCACGATTCGACGGCCGCCTCCGTGAGCTGGCGGCTCACGCGGCCCCTGCGCTGGATCGGGCTCGGCCGGCCGACGCGGCCACGGAAACCGGATTTCCTGTGACGGCGGGCTGTCCGGCCGCGGGTCCGAGGTCATCGTCCGATCGCGAACCACGACGACCCTGCGTTCGCGAGGTGGCGCCGTGACACCCCCCGCGCGCGTTGCTATGCCGCCGCGCTGAGACAGGCGGCCGCCGCGATGCGGCCGCGCCAGCGGACAATCATCGGCTCATGAACATCTTCGCTCAGTTCGAGGCGCGCGTGCGCGAGGCCCTCGAATCGCTCGTCCGGTCCGGCGATCTGCCCGACGGCCTCGACCTCTCCCGCGTGGTGGTCGAGCCGCCGCGCGATCCGTCGCACGGCGATCTCGCCACCAATGCCGCGCTGGTGCTGGCGAAGGAGGCCAAGGCCAATCCGAAGGCGCTCGGCGAGGCGCTGGCGGTCGAGCTGCGCAAGGATCCACGGGTCGTCGAGGCAAGCGTCGCCGGCCCAGGCTTCATCAACCTGCGCCTCGTCCCGGACGTCTTCCAGGACGTGGTGCGCGCCGCGCTCTCGGACGAATCCTTCGGCCGCGCCAGGCTGCCGGGCGGGGCTGTGAACATCGAGTACGTCTCGGCCAACCCGACCGGGCCGATGCATGTCGGCCACGGGCGCGGCGCCGTCTTCGGCGATGCCCTGGCGAACCTGCTCGTCGCGGCCGGCCGGGAGGTCACGCGCGAATACTACATCAACGATGCCGGCGCGCAGGTCGACGTACTCGCCCGCTCCGCCTACCTGCGCTACCGCGAGGCGCTGGGCGAGGACATCGGCACGATCCCCGAGGGCCTGTATCCGGGCGACTACCTCAAGCCCGTCGGCCTCCTGCTCAGCCACGAGCACGGCCGCGACCTCCTCGACAAGCCCGAGCTCGAGTGGCTGCCGATCGTCCGCGAAACCGCCATCCAGGCGATGATGGCGATGATCCGCGCGGATCTCGCCGCCATCGGCATCCGGCACGACGTGTTCTTCTCCGAGCGCACGCTGCAGGGCGCAGACGGCGGTAAGGTCGCCGAGCTGATCGCCGTCCTGCGCGAAAAGGGCCTCGTCTACGAGGGCCGGCTGCCGCCGCCGAAGGGACAGGTGCCCGAGGATTGGGAGGATCGCGAGCAGACGCTGTTTCGCGCGACGCAGTTCGGCGACGACGTCGACAGGCCGCTGCTCAAATCCGACGGCGGCTTCACCTACTTCGCCTCCGACATCGCCTATCACCGCGAAAAGTGGCTGGCCGGCGCCTCGGACCTGATCGACGTGCTCGGCGCCGACCACGGCGGCTACGTCAAGCGCATGCAGGCGGCGGTGAAGGCCGTCAGCGACGGTCGGGCCGTGCTCGACGTGAAGTTGTGTCAGCTGGTGCGGCTGTTGCGCGCGGGCGAGCCGGTGAAGATGTCGAAGCGCTCCGGCGAGTTCGTGACGCTGCGCGAGGTCATCGACGAGGTCGGACGCGACGCGATCCGCTTCATGATGCTCTACCGGAAGAACGACGCGACCCTCGACTTCGACCTCGCCAAGGTCGTCGAGCGCTCGAAGGACAATCCCGTCTTCTACGTGCAGTACGGCCATGCCCGCTGCTTTTCCGTGAAGCGGCAGGCGCTCGAGGCGATGCCCGGCGAGGATTTCTCGAAGCCGTCGCTGGCGCGCGATTCGGACCTGTCGATCCTGACCGATCCGGGGGAGATCGAGATGATGCGGCTGATCGCGCAGTACCCGCGGGTGCTGGAATCGGCGGCCGTTGCCCACGAACCACACCGAATTGCCTTCCATCTCTACGAAACGGCCAGCTCTCTCCACAGTTTTTGGAATAAGGGCAAAGACTTGCCGCAATTACGGATTGTTAATCCAACCGACCGAAAGTCCACCCGGGCCCGATTGGCCCTCGTGGAGGCTCTCGGCGGCGTCCTCGCCTCCGGTCTTGCGGTTCTGGGTGTCACCGCGCCGGACGAGATGCGGTGATCTGGCCGGGTTGGAAAGGAATCGACCATGACGACGAACGCTTCGCGTGCGGCGATCGACTTCGACGCCTTCGAGCGTGATCTGCGTCAGGCCTCCCTGCCGGAAGCCGCTGCACCGGCGCCGCAGCGCGCCGACCCCCTGGCCGAACTCGCCCGCATCGTCGGCCAGGACGACCCCTTCCGCGCCCTCCTCGCCTCGCAGGGCGGACAGGCCGGCGCACGCACCTCGGTCGGATCCGCCCAGGCCGGCCGGATCGAGCCGGCCTTCCACGATGCGCCCCAGGCACAGCACGCGGCGGCCGCACAGCCCGCCCATTCTCCCGCCGACGCCTTCGACCAGTACCTCGCCACCGTCGAGCAGGGTGCCTATGCCGAGGACGAAGGTCAGGAGCGGCACGATCCGGCCGCCTTCGACGAATCCGGCCAGGGCTATCGCGCCGTCGTCGCCAAGCGCCCTCGCAGGCAGCTGGTGCAGGTCGGCGCCGGTCTCGGCGTCCTCGCCCTCTGCGTCACCGGCGCGCTCGGCTGGAAGGCCATGGGCGGCCACGGCACCAGCGGCGGCCCGGTGACAGTGCTCGCCGACAAAACACCGCTCAAGGTCGCGCCCCAGGCCGCCGACGGCGTCGAGATTCCCGACCAGAACAAGCAGATCTACGAGCGCAACGCCAAGGACGGCCAGATCAAGGTCGTGAACCGCGAGGAACAGCCCCTCGACGTGGCCCAGGCCGCGCGCTCGGCTGGCGCCACCGGCGGCACGACGCCCGGCAACACCGCGATGCTAACCGATTCGCTCGGCGAGCCACGCCGCGTCCGCACCGTGTCCGTGAAGCCCGACACGCCGGTGACCGCGTCCTCCCAGGCGCAGTCGCAGCCCCAGCGCGTCGCCTCGGCCGATCCCGCCGCACAGATCCCGGCCTCGCCGATCCCGACCATGTCCATGCCGGACGGTTCCGAGGGCGCCTCCTCGCAGACCCCGGCCGTGTCGCCGCGGCGTCCGCAGCGGGCGCTGGCCTCGACCCCGGTGCCGGCAAAGCCGGTGCAGACC
>NZ_VRVE01000073.1:0-23026 GCF_008040035.1 Methylobacterium sp. WL9 | reverse complement strand
GGCGCCGCACGAACGAGGCCGCCTTCGGCGCGGAGCGCTCGCCCGAGGCGGCATGCAGGGGCATGGCGGCAGGAGCCGGGATCGACGTCGCGCTCAATTCGCCTGCGCCCGCGTCTTGGCCGGAGGAGGGGCCGCCGCCGGGGCCGCGGCCTCGGCCGGTTTCGGCTTGTTCGCCACCGCCGGCGGCTGTGCGCAGCCCTTGGACGCGCCCTTACCGCCGGCCGCGTCGGCCTTCTCGCCAGGTACGAACATCGCCGAGACGCGCCCGTTCGTGCCCGGATCCATGTTCGCGCGGCCGGAATCCATGTCGTAGACGAGGCGCGAGCCGCGGGTGACGTTGCGGCACTGGCTGAGCACGACGTTGCCGGTCAGCACGATGCGGCGGGCGACCTGATCGAAGGTGGCGTTGTCGCCGGTGGCGACCTGGTCCTTCTGCACGACGGTGACCGGCCCGGCGCAATCGACCTTGCGGATGCCGTTCTCGGCCATCTCGGCTTGGCTCTTGCCGCCCGCCTCGTCGCCGGCCTTCTCGTCCTGCTTTTCGGTTTTCTTGCCGTCCTTGTCCTTGCCGCGCTTGTAGAACACCGTGAGCGCCGAGCAGCGGATGGTGGCATCGCCCTGCACGGCGACGACGTTGCCGGCGAAGATCGCCTTGTTCTCCTTGTCGAACACGTCGAGGCGATCGGCGTCGATCTTGATCGGCTCCTTGCCGCTGCCGCCGAGCGCGCCGAGGGGTGATTCGGATTTTTCCTTGTTCTCTTTCGCCGACGCAGACGGAGCCGTGACGATCAACGTCGCGAGCGGCGCGAGCGCGAGCCCGAGGGCCAGGGCGAAAGGAAGCACACGTCCGTTCATCGCTGGACCTCCGCGCCGTCCTTCGGCGCCTCCGCCGCCGAGGTGCGGACGCGTTCGGACGCATCGCCGCCTTCGGGAGCCTTCGTCTTGCCGGTCCCCTGGAACTGCGCGTGAACGTTGCCGATGAAGGAAATCACCTTGCCGCTCTCGACCACGTCGAGGCTGTCGGCGGTCACCGAGCCGTTCGGCACCGTGACGGTCACCATCTCGGACGACTTCACCGACCCGGCCTTGAAGTCGACCGCCGCGGATTGGAGCCGGGCTTCCTCGCCCTTGTCGGTCCAGAGCCGGATGTTTTCGTGCAGCGTCAGCGATTCCTTGCTCGAATCGAACAGGCCGCCCTTCGCTTCGAGATGGGCGAGGCCGCCCTTGTCGTCGGTGGCGATGTGGCCCTTCATGGCCTGGAGTTCGATCAATGCGGGCTTTCGCACGTCCTGGAGGGCGGACGCGGCCGTGACCTCGTAACCGCGCTCGCCCTTCTTGAAGCCCGACAGCTTCGGGTTCTCCATCGTCACCTTGGTGCCCGAGACGCTGACCGGACCGATGCTGACATTGGGGATGCTGCCGGCGAACGGGCTCCAGAGCACGACGCCCGCGATGCCGAGCACGGCAATTCCAGCTGCGACCGGGATGATCCGGCGCAGCACGCGCACCCGCGCGGAGTGGCGCACGGCGCGGCCATGGGCCCGCCTGCGGCGCGCATTCTCGTTGGCGGCGCCCGCGAACGTCTCGATGGTGTCGGCCACCTGCATCGGGTTCCTGAGAGGCTGAGGTCCGAGAGTGCGACCGCTCCCACACCGACAGGTCGGGGCATGGCACCGCAACGGCCATGACCACAGGCGGTGGCGAAGTTATGGCCTCGGCTTCGGGAAATGATCAATCGCAGGCAGGTGCGCGTCGGCACATGCACACGCTGCATCTTTCGCGGACGGTCCGTCCAACTTGCCCATACCGTCGGCTAGCGCGACCGCGCGCCGCTGCTCATGCGGCGGACGGCCCGCGAGGGCCGCCATCATCAAGTATGCGCGAAAATATCATTCTCCGCCCAGCCGGCGAGATCGAGTCGCGCCCGGGTCGGCAGGAAATCGAAACAGGCCTGGGCCAGATCGGTGCGGCCCTCGCGGGCGAGCATCGTGTTCAACCGGTCGCGGGCGGCGTGGAGATGCAGCACGTCGGAGGCGGCATAGTCGAGCTGGGCCTGACTCAGGGTCTCGGCACCCCAATCCGAGGATTGCTGCTGCTTCGACAGGTCGATCCCGACCATTTCCCGGACCACGTCCTTGAGTCCGTGCCGGTCGGTATAGGTCCGGGCGAGCTTCGAGGCGATCTTGGTGCAGTAGACCGGACCCGGCATCACGCCGAGGGCGCGAAACAGCACCGCGAGGTCGAACCGCGCGAAGTGGAAGATCTTCTGGACCGCCGGGTCGCCGAGCACCCGCTTCAGGTTCACCGGGTCCGGGCCGCCGAGCGGCATCTGCACCACCTCGGCATTCCCGTCGCCGCGCGAGATCTGCACGACGCAGAGCCGGTCCCGATGCGGGTTGAGGCCCAGCGTCTCGGTGTCGATGGCGATGGCGCTGCCGGGCTGGAAGTCGGCGGGCAGGTCGCCGCGATGCAGGCGGATGATGGGCTGAGCTGGCATCTTTTGGGAGTTTTCGCGCTGATGCGCGAAGTCCGCGCTTTCCGGCGCCTAGCACCGCCGGGATCGGGCGGACAAGGGCGCAGGCTGGCAGAAGCGCGCGAGGCCCGAACCCCGCGCGCCAAAACGTCCGAATGACTACTTCTGCTTGGCGATGATCTGGTCCTTGATCCCCGCATAGACGCCCTCGGGAATGATCTTCTTCTGCACCAGTTCGTCCTTGCCCTTGTAGGGGCGGCCCTTGACGATCGCGGCCGAGCGGACGTCGCCGATGCCCTTGAGCTTGCTCAGTTCCTCGGCGGTGGCGCTGTTCAGGTCGAGCAGCGGGGTTTTCGCGGTATCCTTCGTCGCATCCTTGGCCGTATCCTTGGCCGGCGCGGCGGCGGGTGCCGCGGACGGAGAGGCCTTCATCGGCGAGGTGGCCGGGCTTGCCGACTGGGCGAGGACGGGGGTGGCGGCAAGGCAGGCGAACAGGGCCAGCGCGCGCAGGGACATGGACATCATGGAAGGGTCTCCCGACGGCGGATCGGTGTCGCCGTGCGGGATCGTTCTGGACGGCCGCGCTTGAACCGCATTTGAACGGCGGCGATCCGACGGCGCGGCACTGCGCGAAGGCATCTAGCCAGTCGGAACCGGCGCGGGTATAAGCCCGCCCTCGAACCCCGAATTCCCTTCGCGGTGCCGACGGTCTGCCTCGACGAGGGCGGCACGTCCGTGCGCCGCTTTTGCCTTGAGAAGACCCCGATGGCCGTTCCGAAGCGTAAAACCTCCCCCTCCCGGCGCGGCATGCGCCGCTCGGCCGACGCCCTCAAGGCGCCGACCTATGTCGAGGACAAGGATTCGGGCGAGCTGCGCCGTCCGCACCACATCGACCTGAAGACCGGCATGTATCGCGGCCGTCAGGTTCTCAAGGTGAAGTCGGCCGAGGCCTGAGGGTCGTTCGGAGGCTGGCGCGTCAGGCGCGCCACCTCCCGCCCGGGATGCCGGCCATCCGCGCATAGAGCGCTACGGCCGTCTGCGTCCGTTCCGAGCGCGCGATGCGCAGCGCCGGATTCGTGTCGACGATCAGCTGAGCCAGGAAACCCGCCATCGGACGTGCGCCGGAAACCCGGCGGATCGGCTGTTCACGGCTGTCCGCCATCGGGACGACGGCGAGAGCACGGCACGGGTTTTCCGCTCCAGCCTCTCCTTGCGTCCCAACCGGATCCATAACCGTCGCCTTCGCATGCCGTCTCAAGACAACTGCGCAAGGTCGAGGCCGAGAGCAAGGGTTCTTTAGCGATCCTTACGAAAAGGTTACCGCCCGAGCCGAAAACCCGCCTCGCCTACTTTTTGGCGAGAGCGTCGAGCCGGGCCTGCATCTCGAGCATCTGACGCTTCAGATCGTCGAAATCGGACGAGCCGGGATTCGACGCGGCCGGAACGGAGCCCGACGCATCCGGTTTGCCGCCCGGCGGCGTGAAGCCGCCCGTGAACATCTTCATGGCGTCGCCGAAGAAGCTCATGTTGGCCCGCACCTGCTCCTGCAGCGCCTGCTGGAACACGCCCGGCCCGAAGCTCTGGAAGCTCTGCGAAAACTTTTCGCGCAGGCCGTCCTGGTCCTTGGCGAAATTCGCCATCGAGAATTCGAGGAAGCTCGGCACCATGATGCGCATGCTGTCGCCGTAGAAGCGGATCAGCTGACGCAGGAAGGCCACCGGCAGCAGGTTGTCCTCGCCGGCCTTGTTCTCCTGCTCGAAGATGATCTGCGTCAGGACGGAACGGGTGATGTCGTCGCCGGAGCGCGCATCGTAGACGACGAAGTCTTCGCCGCTCTGCACCATGCCCGCGAGGTCTTCGAGCGTGACATAGGTCGAGGTGCCGGTGTGGTAGAGCCGGCGGTTGGCGTACTTCTTGATGACGGTCTGATGAGACTTGCCTTGGTGAGACTTGCCGTTGTCCGCCATACCCACGGCACTCCCCGCTCCGTTCGTGATGGCGCGCATCGTTGCAAAGTCCCGCATGACAGCGGCTCCGCGCCAGCACGGTTTTTCCGCATTGCGGAACCTTAAGGCTTTCGCACGGCGACGAAAACAGCAATTTGGTGCTGTTTCCCGTACATTCTCGCACCGCGGTGCCGGTTTGACCCGGATGGGATGCCTGTTCGGGTCATGAGGCTGCTTGACATCGCAGGGGCCAGCGCTTTCTTCCCTCAGACACGGTGAGTGCGCGGACGCCGACAAGAGCGAAGCCGCGCCCCGGTGAGGAGACAAGCGAGATGGCCAGCGAAGAGATCGTCATTGTCGGAGCGGCACGGACCCCGGTGGGATCGTTCGCCGGCGCTTTCGGCTCGACCCCGGCGCACGAGCTCGGCGCCATCGCGATCAAGGCGGCGCTCGAACGCGCCGGCGTTTCCCCGGACGACGTCGACGAGGTGATCTTCGGCCAGGTGCTCACCGCAGGCGCCGGCCAGAATCCCGCCCGCCAGGCCGCCATCGGCGCCGGCATCCCGGACAAGGCCACCGCCTGGGGCCTCAATCAGGTCTGCGGTTCGGGCCTGCGCACCGTCGCGGTCGGCATGCAGCAGATCGCCAACGGCGACGCGACGATCATCGTCGCCGGCGGCCAGGAATCCATGTCGCTGTCGCCCCACGCCCAGTACCTGCGCGGCGGCCAGAAGATGGGCGACATCAAGCTCGTCGACACGATGATCAAGGACGGCCTCTGGGACGCCTTCAACGGCTACCACATGGGCACCACCGCCGAGAACGTGGCGGAAGCCTTCCAGATCACGCGCCAGCAGCAGGACGAGTTCGCCGTCAGCTCGCAGAACAAGGCCGAGGCCGCCCGCAAGGAAGGCCGCTTCAAGGACGAGATCGTCCCGGTCACCGTGAAGGGCCGCAAGGGCGACACCATCGTCGACACCGACGAGTACATCCGCGACGGCGCCACCATCGAGAGCATGGCCAAGCTGAAGCCCGCCTTCTCGAAGGAGGGCACCGTCACCGCCGCCAACGCCTCCGGCCTCAACGACGGCGCCGCCGCCCTCGTGCTGATGTCGGCCTCCGAGGCGAAAAAGCGCGGCCTGACCCCGCTCGCCACCATCAAGTCGTGGGCCACCGCCGGCGTCGACCCGAAGGTGATGGGCACGGGCCCGATCCCGGCCTCCCGCAAGGCTCTCGAGAAGGCCGGCTGGCAGGCCTCCGAGCTCGACCTGATCGAGGCGAACGAAGCCTTCGCCGCGCAGGCCTGCGCCGTGAACAAGGACATGGGCTGGGACACCTCCAAGGTGAACGTCAATGGCGGCGCCATCGCCATCGGCCACCCGATCGGAGCGTCCGGCGCCCGCGTCCTGATCACCCTGCTGCACGAGATGAAGCGCCGCGACGCCAAGAAGGGCCTCGCCACGCTCTGCATCGGCGGCGGCATGGGCGTCGCGATGTGCGTCGAGCGCGCCTGAGCGCCGTTTTCGCGATGGGACGGGAGCGCCCGTCCCGTCGCCTCAAGAAAAATTCAGCCAAAAGCCTTTGAAGGCCGTTGAAATTTAAATGCCGTGCAGGCGGTGCCGGCAGCCGGCAGAATGCGACATCCCCCGGCGGGCTTGAGCGCCGCGCCGGGCGTTTCGACGAAATTCAAACAAAAAACGGAGGAAATCATGGCTCAGGAACGCGTCGCCCTCGTCACGGGCGGAACGCGCGGCATCGGCGCCGCCATCTCGAAGGGCCTTCAGGCCAAGGGCTACAAGGTCGCCGCCAATTACGGCGGCAACGACGAGGCCGCCAACGCCTTCAAGGCCGAGACCGGCATTCCGGTCTTCAAGTTCGACGTCGGCGACTACGCCGCCTGCGAGGCCGGCATCAAGCAGATCGAGTCCGAGGTCGGCCCGATCGACATCCTCGTGAACAACGCCGGCATCACCCGCGACGGCGCGTTCCACAAGATGAGCTTCGAGAAGTGGCAGGCGGTCATCAAGACCAACCTCGACTCGATGTTCACCTGCACGCGCCCGCTGATCGAGGGCATGCGCTCGCGCAACTTCGGCCGCATCATCCTGATCTCGTCGATCAACGGCCAGAAGGGCCAGGCCGGCCAGACCAACTACTCGGCCGCCAAGGCCGGCGTGATCGGCTTCGCCAAGGCACTCGCCCAGGAGAGCGCGGGCAAGGGCATCACCGTCAACGTGATCGCACCGGGCTACGTCGCCACCGAGATGGTGATGGCTGTGCCGGAGGACATCCGCAACAAGATCATCTCCACGATCCCCGTCGGACGTCTCGGCGAGGCCGAAGAGATCGCCCGTGCGGTCGAGTATCTCGCCGCCGAGGATTCCGGCTTCGTCACCGGCTCGACGCTGACCATCAACGGCGGCCAGTACATCGCTTGATTTGAGTTGCCGCTGGCCGTTCCGGCCAGCGGCGTCCGCCGCAAGCGCGGCGGCGCGCCGTCGCGCTTGCCTCCGCGCCTTCGGCGCTACGGGGGCGTGATGGGTGTGCAGAGGGTGAGCCCTTTGCCGGGTGCGGGCAGAGCCCGCGTTCAACGAATGTCAGCCTTAATGAAATCGACGAAGGCCCGCAGCGGCGCAGGCATGTGCCGGCGGTTGGCGTAGTACAGCCGCGGCCCGGAGAAGTCCGGCAGCCAGTCCTGCAACAGCGGCACCAGCGTGCCGTCGGCCAGCCCATCCCGCAGATATTCTTTGAAGGTGCAGACGAGACCGAGGCCCGCGCGGGCCGTGTGGACCTCCAGTTCGGGCGTTGTCGCGATGAGCGGCCCGGCGGCCGCGATGCGGATCGTCTCCCCGTCCCTCTCGAACTCCCATTGCGCCGTGACGCGGCTGGCGAAGCGGTGGCGGATGCAGGCGTGGCCGAGGAGGTCGCGGGGATGCCGCGGCACGCCGCGCGCGGCGAGGTAGGCCGGTGATCCGGCCAGCACGAAGCGCTGACGGCACGGGCCGATCGGCACGGCGACCATGTCGCGCTCGACGCGCTCCTCGTAGCGGATGCCGGCATCGAACCCCTCCGCCAGCACGTCGATGAAGCTGTCGTTGGTCTCCACCTCCAGACTGATCCCGGGATAGGCCGCCAAGAAGCGCGCGACGATGTCGGGCAGGACGTGTCGCGCCACCACCGTCGGGGCATTGAGCCGGAGTGTCCCGGCCGGGCTGTCGGCGGAGTCGTTCACGGCCGCCAGCGCGTCGGCGATCTCGCGCACCGCCGGGCCGAGGCGCTCCAGCAGGCGCGCGCCGGCTTCCGTCGGCGTGACGCTGCGGGTCGTGCGGTTGAGCAGCCGTGCACCGAGCCGCGCCTCCAGCCGGCGCAGGGCGTCGCTCAGGGCCGAGGCCGAGGCGCCCTGAAGCTTTGCCGCCCCGCGAAAACTGCGGGCGCGGGCCACCGCGACGAAGGCGTCGAGATCGGCGAGGTTCGGGTCGGGCATCGTGCGGATTTCCGGACAAGGCGTACGCGTCTAGCCGGGTTATCGCACGATGCCCCGTGGCGCATATCCCTCGCAGATGTTTCCCGTGAAACACCTGAGAGGCTCACCATGACCCAGACCCAGACTCCGAAATCCGATCTCGGCGGCCGCTTCACCCTGCCGGGTACATCCCTGACGCCGAACCGCCTCGGCTACGGCGCCATGCAACTCGCCGGTCCCGGTGTCTTCGGTCCGCCTCGCGACAGGGACGAGGCTCTGGCCGTGCTACGCGAGGCGGTGGATCGCGGGATCGACCACATCGATACGTCGGATTTCTACGGCCCGCACATTACAAACCAGATCATTCGCGAAGCGCTGCATCCCTATCCGGCAGGGCTGACCATCGTGACCAAGATCGGTGCGCGCCGGGGCGCGGACAAATCCTGGCCGGCGGCTCTGTCGAAGGCGGAGCTGACATCCGCCGTGCACGACAACCTGCGCAATCTTGGCCTCGACGCCCTCGCCGTGGTGAACCTGCGGATGTCGGCCGGCCACCACCATCCGGTCGACGGCCCGATCGAAGAGCCGCTGAACGCCCTCGTCGAACTCAAGCGACAAGGCCTCGTGCGCAACATCGGCCTGAGCCACGTCACGCCAGGGCAGGTGCAGGCGGCGCGCGCGATGACCGAGATCGTCTGCGTGCAGAACCAGTACAACCTCGCCCATCGCGAGGACGACGCCCTGGTCGACGGCCTTGCGGCCGACGGGATCGCCTACGTGCCGTATTTCCCGCTCGGCGGGTTTTCGCCGCTGCAATCCTCGACGCTGTCGGAGGTGGCGGCAGAGTTGGAGGCGACGCCGCTGCAGGTCGCGCTGGCCTGGCTGCTGCAGCGCGCGCCCAACATCCTGCTGATCCCAGGCACCTCGTCGGTGGCGCATCTGCGCGACAACCTGAAGGCCGGTTCGCTGCGGATTCCGCCGGAGCAAGTCGCGAGGCTCGACGCGATCGGATCGGGTGCCGAGGCGCAGGGCTCGGCGCTGCCGCGGAACGGCTGAGTGTTACCGCCTCGGCATCGGCCGCCAGTCGGACGGCGCCATCTCGAACCCGGCAAAATCGAAGCCGGGCGAGACGGTGCAGCCGACGAGAGTCCAGGCCCCGAGGCTCACGCAGGTCTGCCAATGGCCGGCCGGCACCACGAGTTGCGGGCGCTGGTTGCGGTTCAGGTCCGGACCGAGATGGTGGGCGGAGGCGTCATGGCCGTTGCCGCTCATGGTGATCACCATGGGCGCGCCGGCATACCAGTGCCAGATTTCGGCCGCGTCGACCCGATGCCAAGCCGAAACCTCGCCGACGTCGAGCAGATAGTAGATCGCGGTGCCGACCGAGCGGCCGTCGCTCTCGCGGGGATCGCGAAACGTCTCGCGATAATGGCCGCCCTCCGGATGCGGACGCAGGCCGAGGATCGTGATCACCTCGACGGCGCTGAGCTCGTCCATCATCTGCGGTTCTCCACCGGCTCGGGCACGAGCCAGCCCTTATAGCGCACGAGGAGCCCGACGCGGGGCAGGAACAGCGCGACATCGAAGCGAAAGCGGCCCTGTGCGTCCAGCCGCTCGCTCGCTTGGGTCGTCGGCCGCAGGGATCGCGGAAGCGGCAACGGGCCGAGCCGCCAGCCGGTCACGGTCATGTCGAGCCCCTCGGCATGAGCCGTGACCGCAAGATCCATGGCGAAGGGGCCGAAACGCTCGCGCAGGAGGCCTCGCCCTTCGCCGCCGGGGGCAAGGCCCATCACGCTCGAAAAGCGTGTGTCCGCGAAGCCGCGCGTCCAGCGTTCGGTGCCGCCCTCCGGCCGGATCGCCACCCGCACCGGACCTGCCGCCATCGGGCGCGGCAGCCGGAACAGTGCCGCGACGAACGCGACGGCGAAACCCGGGCCGCGCTCGACCTCGGCCGCGCCGGAATAGGTCAGGCCGCCGGTCGCGCCGTGCAGGTCCCGGATCGGGGCCGGCACCGCGTCGAAACCCGCCCCGAGCGCCCGCGCGAACAGCGGCTGCGGATGGCTCCGTTCGATCCGGGTCGTGATGCGCAGGCGGGCCATCTCCGATGCGATGGACGCGAGCGGCAGCATCCCGACGCAGGGGCGGGCGCCGGGCGCGACGGGCTCTGCGCTTGGGTCGGTGAGCCGGCGAATCATCGCCAGGGCCGGCAAGGTCGGAACATAGGGGCCGTCGCCCGCCTCCGCGACGAGGCTCCAGAGCGCCCGCGTCGGACGGTTCTCACCGTCGCGTCCGAGCGCCTCCACGATCATGCCGCCGCGATCGCTGCCGAAGCGGTCGAGCCAACCGGCCACCATCAGGAAGGGCTTCGCGAAAGGGACGAGCGACGGCAGCAGCTGCAACCGCACCGGCCAACTCGCTAGCCAGAGCCCGAGATGCAGGAACGGCAGTTCGAGCCCGGCGCGGAAGACGACGCTGCGCACCTGCGGCAGGCGTGCCGGCATGATGTCGAGATCCGGCGTCTCGCAGAGCGAAGCCCAGCGGCGACCGAGACCGGGCACGCCGACCCGGGTCAGCGATCCCCACCCGGGCCGCATCTCCCAGGCGCCATCGCGAAACAGGCGCATCGGCCGACCGACATAGGACAGGATCGCCCGCATCACCGAGAGCCCGCGCGGTGCCCGGTTGCCGGGGACGATGGCGACGGACACCGCCTCGACGCGCCGCCAGCCATCGGTGATCGCGTCCAGCACTGCATTCGAGAGCGCGGGCGTCGAGCTGGCGCCGGTCAGCGCGACGATGCCGGCCGTGCGTGCGTCGGCGTCGAGCAGGGTGGCGAAGCCGGCGACGAAATCTCTGGCATCGGCGAGGTCGAGATAGGGCAGGCCGGCCGCGATGGCGGCGCGGGCCATGCAGGGCTCGGTGCCCTGGAACGGCCCGGCCGCATCGACGACGAGACGGAGACCGAGCGCGATCAGGTCGTCGGAGGTCACCGCGGCGGCATCGAGCCGGACGGCGCGGACGCGGCCGGCGGGATGAACCCGCGCGGTTGCTTCGGCCCTGCCGAGGTCACGGCCCGCGATGACGACGGAAAGCGTGGTGGTCGCGACGATTCCGGCAACGAGGCGCGAGCCGAAAGCGCCACTGCCGCCGACGACGAGGACGGCGGCCTCCCCCGGACGTCCGCTCACTCGGAGATGGCGCCCTGAGGCAGGTTGAACTGCCGCTGCGGTGGCGCGGCCCTCGGCGCCGACGTACTCCGCGAGGACGCGCCGGGCGATGTCTGTGACGGGGAACCGGTCTGGTCGGCGGCGGTCGCCTTCTTCGATGACCGCGACCGGCCCTCCTTCCGGGCGACCGATGCGGGGGGCGCCTTGGCGGCCGGAGCGGTGCCGCATTCCTTGAAGCGCATCTGCGCGAGCGGCGTGCCGGCGTCGGAGACGATGTCGAAGCCGTCCGGCAGGCTGCCGAGCGTGGCCTCCCAGCGGATCGGACCGCCGAGCAGGCCTTCCAGCGCTGCCGGCGAGGCGCCGCGGCGGAGGGCCGTGAGGTCGCGCCCATAGGCGGTGGCGAGTTTGTCGCCGATGACGAGCTGAAGCACGCGGGTCACGTCGGGCGTCAGAGGACGCAGCGGGTTGTCGATCGTGACCGAGCCCGCGCGGGTCACCCAGAGCGAGAACGCCTTCGGTCCATCGTACTGCACGGCCTGACCGGGATCGCAGGCGACGAGCGGCGCGGCGAAGGCGCTCTGCGACGGCGAGGCCGGCACAGGCTCGCTCGCTGCCGGAAGATGCGGCTCGTCCGCTCCGGTGCGAACCTCCGGCTTCGCAACCTCGGGCGCCTTCGTCTCCGGCGACTTGGTCTCGCCGCCCGTCTCGGCCTTGGGGACGGGTTTGGACTTCGGCTTGGGTTTGGGGCGCGGCCTCGGCTTGGTGGGGGTATCCGGCGCACCTGCAGCCTCCGGCGGTGACGACGCCTCGGGCTCCTGGGCCAGGGCGGTGCCCGCCGACAGCAGCGCCGCCACGACGAGCGCGCCCATGACGCACGACCGCACGATCATCGCGCTCCGCGCCCATGAGGTTCGCCGGACCGGCCCTGCGCCTCCGCCGGATCCTCGATCAGCTTGGCTTCGATCATCTCCGCCTCGATGGTCTTCACGTCGATCGAACTCGCATCCGGTTTGGTATCCAACGTGGCATCGCTCCACTCGGCGTCGATGATCGGCCGCGTGCGGTCGATCGGGCTCGGCGGGGCAGGGCGCAGGGATCGGATCAGGAGTTCCTCGTCGCCCTCGGCGAGATCGTCCTCGCGCTGCATCCGCAGGGGCGGACGGCGCGCCTGCGCCGACATCACCGCGGCGAAGGCCAGGGCGAGACCGGCGACCGCGAGCGCGGCGAGGATCAGGAGCGTTTCCATGGCCGTCGACAGCGTTACCCCACCTCGGTCCCGGTTGCACCCGGCACGTGCGCGCAAGCTGCCGCAGGCCTTGAGAGTAAGCTGCCGCAGGCCATGAGAGTAAGCCGCCGCAGGCCGCGAGTAAGACGCCGCAGGCCATGGGTACGACGCCGAAGGCCACGGGGATGGCACCGCTGGTCACAGTGAGAGACTCCCCAACGCACGTCCCGAGGAACGGTCCTTGCGTCGCCCGCCCGACGATGAGAACACCGTGGCCTTACGGGGACGCGGGATCGACCATGGCGGAAGGACTGTCCGATGCCACTCGAAGACCGCCACCCGGACTTCCCTTCCTTCGGTGAAGACCCGGTAACCGCGATGCCCGACGATCGCTCCCCCGCGCGCCCGATTCCGGTGACCCCGGAAGACCTGGAGATCGCGCTGCTCGAACTCGTCGCGCAGTCGCGCGCCCAGGCGGCCGAGGATCCGTTCCGCAATCCCGTACTTGCGGTGACGCTCGCGATCACCCGCCGGTTCGACCGCGAGGAGATCGGCGAGGACGACCTCGACGCGCTGTTCGCGCGGCTCCGGCGCCACGCCCTCGACGCGCGGGCCGGTCGGCTGCGCGTCTATGTCGGGCTCGGGGACGGCGCGGCCGATGGCGTCGAGGCCGATATTGCCGGGCGGCTCGTTGCGGGGCTCGCCGGGCGCCAGGGCGACGTCGAAGCGTTTCGCGATCTCGTCGGCCGCACGGCCTTCGCAGCGGTGTTCACGGCGCATCCGACCTTCGGCATGCCGAAGGCGGTCGCCGCCGCGATCGCCTCCGCCGCCTCCACCACCGACGAGACGGCCCGGGCCGCCCTCGTCGAGAAGGCGGCCGCCCTCTCGACCCGGCCGGATCCGAAAATCAGCCTCGACGACGAGTTCGAGCAGGCCTGCATCGCGGCCAACCATGGCCGCAGCGCGCTGGATGTCTTCAACGGGGCGCTGCTCGATGCCGCTCGCGAACGCTGGCCCGACCGCTGGACCGAGATCGTCCCGAAACCCTTCGCCATCGCCTCCTGGGTCGGCTGCGACACGGACGGGCGCACGGATATCGGCTGGTGGGACACCCTGCGCTACCGGCTGATCTCGAAGCGGATGCAGTTCGAGCGCATCCTGCGCGATCTGCCCGACGTACCGGCAGCGCGCGTGGTGCGGGAGCTGACGGCCGGCGCACTCGACTCCGTCAAGCGCCAGCTCGCCGGTGCGCCGCTGCTCGGCACCAAGCCCTCGCTCGAAGCCGTGCACCGCTTCGCGCTGGCGCTCATCATCGAGCGTGAGCGGGCGCAGGTGGATTCGGGGCCCATGCTCGCGGGCATGGCCGCCGCGATCGGCGCGGCCGAGTCGGATGCGGACAAGCGCGCCATCGCTGTGCTGCGCTCCGGCATCGCCGCGCACGGCCTCTCGAACGCCCTACCGCATTTTCGGCTCAACGCCAGCCAGATCCACAACGCCGTGCGTCGGGTGATCGACCTCGAAGGCGAGCCGACCGACGCCGCGCAGCGCCGCTCGCACCTCTCGACGATCAACACCCTGCTCAACGACGTGCAGCCGGTGCCGGTGGATTTCGGGGCGCTCGCCGCCGAGCGCGCCTCGGCCGCCCGGCTGATGATGACGATCGCGCAGATCCTCAAGCACGTCGACGGCACCCACCCGGTGCGCTTCCTTATCGCCGAGACCGAGACCGGCTACACCCTGCTGGCCGCGCTCTGGCTCGCGCGCAATTACGGCATCGCCGACAAGCTCGAGATCACGCCGCTCTTCGAGACCGCGAGCGCGCTCGAACAGGGCATCCGCGTCCTCGACGACGCCCTGCGCAACCCGCATTGGCGGCGCCACCTCAAGCGCCTCGGCCGGCTCTGCGTGCAGTTCGGCTACTCGGATTCCGGCCGCTATGTCGGCCAGCTCGCCGCGACCTTCTGGATCGAGCGCCTGCGCCTGCGCATCACCGAGCTGATGGCGCAGAACGACCTCGCCGACGTCGAGCTCGTGATCTTCGACACGCACGGCGAATCGATCGGGCGCGGCGCCCACCCGACCAGTTTGTCCGACCGCCTCGCCTACCTCGCCCCCGAGAGCGCCCGCGAGAAGACCCGCGCGGCCGGGATCGGGGTGCGGCTCGAATCGAGCTTCCAGGGCTCGGACGGCTACCTGATGTTCGGCTCGCCCGAACTCGCCCGGGCCAGCGTCTCCCGTATCGCCGAGCATGTCTTCGCCGACGAACTGACGGACGACGACGCCTTTGCCGACTACGTCATCAACGATGCGCCGGCAGCCAAGCGCGCCGGCGGCGACCCGATCTATGCGGAGGCCGATTTCGCCGCCGAGTTCTTCCGCGCCGCGCGGCAGGACATGGAGGCGCTGGTCGAGGATCCGGGCTACGCCGCGCTGCTCGGCACATTCGGCCCTGGCCTGATCGACCGCACCGGCTCGCGCCCCGCCGCCCGCCAGTCCGACGGCGGCGGCCCGGTGATGATCACGCATCCGCGCCAGCTCAGGGCGATCCCGAACAACGCGATCCTGCAGCAGCTCGGCTTCCTCGCGAATTCGCTGCACGGCATCGGCCGTGCCGCCTCACGCGCGCCGGACATCTTTCGCAGCATGCGGGAAGACTCGGTGCGCTTCTCGCGGGCTTTCCGCCTCGTGCAGCATGCGGCCAGCGTCGGCGACCTCGACGTGCTGCGCGCCTATATCGACACCCTCGATCCGGCCGTCTGGCTGGAGCGTGCCCGTCGCACCCGCCGCGACGGCCGCCGCGACGAGCTGATCGTGGTGGCGAGCGCGCTGGAACGCCTCAACCTCGCGCCGGACCTGCGCCGCCTGTTCGGCCGCCTCACCACCGACTGGCTGGCGCTGCAGAGTGCCGCCCCCGACCTCGCCACCATGTCGGCCCGGCTGACCCTGCTCCACGCGATCCGCCTCGCGTTGGTCCACCGGATCTGGTTCCTCGCCGTCCACATCCCGAGCTTCCGGCCGCAATCGGGCCTGACGCGGGAGGCGCTGCTGGAGCGCTTCCTGCGGCTCGACATCGACGGCTGCCTCGCGCTGCTCGACGAGGTGTTTCCGATCACGCCGGACCCGACGCTCGGCCTCAATTTCGGCGAGCCCCCGGGCCCGCGCGACGTCGGCACCTACGAGGCCGAGCACGCCACGCTCTTTCAGCCGATCCGCCGGCTGTTCGTGCGGGTGCGCGAGATCTCGGGGATGATCCAGCACGAGGTTGGGGCGTTCGGCTGAACGCTACCGCGTCAGCGTCTCCATCGGCACTGGCGCCGCATGCGAGCGGCCCGAGAGCAGGCTGTCGAGCAGCGCCAACACTTCGGCCCGGCCGCAATTGGCGGCCGGCTCGAACGGGGTCCAGGTCTGGGTGAAGTCGAGGCGCTCGAACACGTCGCGGTAGCGCCGGAGTTCGTTGGGTGTGAGCGGGACGCCGCGGACAAAAGCCTTGTGGGCCGAGATCGTCAGCGCGCGGCGAAAATCCCCCGGGTCGAGTTCGAACTTGAAGGCGTCGCCGCAGAAGCAGATTTTTCGCTTGCGATCGAACAGCACGGCGTGGCCGTCGAAATGGCCGGCGGTCCGATGTAATTCCAACCCAGGCAAGGGTTCCAAAAAGTCGTCGTAGGGCCAGGAGACCTGGAGCGCCGCGCTCCAGGTGAAGTCGGCGGCCGGCAGGCACAGCTCGGGGTCGAAGCGGTCCTGCAGCTGTGGCAGCGCTCCGTAGGCGTGCGGGTGCGAGGAGGACAGCACCTGCATCCCGCCGAGCGCCGCGATCTTGTCCAGCGCCGCCGCACTGAAGACCGGGCAGCCCTCGAAGCCCATGTTGCCGTGATCCGTCTGAACCAGATAGGCGCTCGGGCCGATGCCGGTGACGGGGTCGTTCCAGAAGCGCCAGACGCCCGGCTCCAGCTCCTCCCAGTGGCAGGGAAATTCGGCCTGCGCCTGCGCCTCGCTGAGGAAGCGCCAGCCGGTCTGCGGCACCACGTGGCGCGCATCGAGGCACATCGGGCATTGCAGCGGCGTTTCGAAATGCCGCTGCCAGAAGCCGCAATTGTCACAGGTGAAGCCGGGGAGCTTGAGCGCCCCCGCGAAAGGCAGGTAGCCGGGCAATTTTTTGTCTTTTCTGTCGTTTCAGACGCGAGGGACGCGAGGCCGGAGCCGGCTCTGCGCCTGTCGTGGGCACACTAGCCGGCGATTGCGGCGACAGCGAGCGTTGCCAGCCTTCGCGGGCGCGTGTCAGGAGGCGCCGACCGAGCGACTGACAGCGGAGACGACATGACGGAACGGACGCGACCCGGTTCAGACCCTGCCGAGCCGGCCTTCGCCCGCCCCGCCTTGGTGATCTTCGATTGCGACGGCGTGCTCGTCGATTCGGAGCCGCTGAGCCTCGGCACCCTCACCGCGGCCCTCAACCGCATCGGCGTCGCCATCGACGTCGACACCGTGCGCAGCCGCTTCGCCGGCACCTCCATGACGTCGATCATGGAGCACATCGCTCACGACTTCCCCACCGTCGTCGTGCCGGAGGACTTCGTCGCGGCGGTGAAGGCGGAGACGCTGGGCGTGTTCGACCGGGAGCTCCGTGCCATGGCCGGCGTCGCGATGGCCGTGCAGGCTCTCGATATCCCGACCTGCGTGGCCTCGAGCAGCGATCCCGTGCGCCTGCGCCATTCGTTGACGCTCACCGGCCTGCTGCCGCTCTTCGACGGGCGGCTCTATTCCTCGGCCATGGTGCGGCGCGGAAAGCCCGCTCCGGACCTCTTCCTCCACGCCGCCGCCGAGATGAGGGCCGAGCCCGGCGAGTGCCTCGTCATCGAGGACAGCGTGCCCGGCGTCATCGCGGCGCGGGCGGCCGGGATGCGTGTGCTCGGCTTCACCGGAGGCGGACATTGGGGCCACGATCGGGCTGGCAGGGATCTTGCTGAAGCTGGAGCCGATCAGGTCTTTTTGGACTACCGGCAGCTCGATGCCCTGCTCGGTGGATTGCCCGGCGGGTGTTGATCGTCTCATAGGCTAGAGCAGCGTGATCCGAGCGCGGATTCTTTAGTCTTGGTACGATTCTAGACGATTCATGGCTTAACACAGGATAGATCTGCCTAGTGCGGCGAGGACATCGGATTCCTTTCGCAGTTGCAACGAACTTCGAAATAACTTTCCGTTGACCAGCGGAACCGGAGCGAGCACCCTGCTGTTGTGTGAGATCGTCATACCGCGGTGATTTGAAGTGAATAGCTTGCGCCGCGTCACCAAACGCTAAAGCATCACGATGCGCTCGCGTGTCGTGGTCCTTCATCGAGGAGGACTTACCATGCTCTTCCAGACGAGCCCGAGACCGATTGCCAATAGTTCCCACCGGCTGGCCCAACGCTGTCGACGCTGAGGCTTTCCGAGACCGACAGGTCTCGCTTTCCTTCTTCCGTCGTACTCGGCCTTTGGAAGGCCACCGGAGAATTTCAGACCGATGACATCCCTTCAGCCCGCATTGAAAAGCATCTCGGACCCGATCCTGCACGAGCGCATGACCGCGCGGGTGATCGAGGTCGGCGAGACCACGGCCGGCATCGCCGTGCCCGAACATGGCGGTGTGCGCTTCTACTCCTCCGAGCGCAGCTTCGACACGCTCGACGGCACCCTCTTCCGCAGCTTCGAGCAGGCGACCCGCGCAGCCCGCGAACGGTCGCGGCCGGGCGCCCGATCGCTCCGCCAACCGGCGCCGCGGCTGCAGGCCGTATGACCTGACCCAATCGCCGGCTCGTTGTTTGGACCGGCTGCTCGACGAACGGGGCCGCCGGACCGAGGTAGTCGGATCGGCGGTCCCGCTTTTCGTCGGATGGCCTACTTGCACTCCTCGCGCGCACGCTTCACCGCGTCGCCGAAGCCGCCGAGCGCGTAGTCGTCGCTCGTGGGCTTGCCGCGCATCGAGGTGGTGCGCACCGTCGCCGTCGGGCTCTTGGCCATTTCGGTCACGATGCGGGCCTCCTCGGCCTGATTCTGAACCCAGGCGTTCTCGTCCTTCACCACCAGCCCGAAGCGCGTGCTGCCGAGCGACAGATACGGGTCGGTCTTGCCTGCCGACGCCCCGGGCTTCGCCTGCGAAGCGGCGGGTTTCGGCTTGAAACCGAACATCACGGCGATCTCGTTCTGGACGTTCTCGCCCTTGCGGATCGTCACGAACAGATAGGCGGTGTCGCGGGCGAGCGTGTTCGGGGAGCGGGTCTGCGGCTGGGCGATGGCGTAGCAGACACGGGTCTTGCCCTGGCCGTTGGTGAACACGTTCCAGTCGCCGAAGGTCACGACAGGCGTCGCCTGCTGCATTCCCGGCGGTAGAGCGGCTTTCTTGTCGGCGGCCGGGGGCGCCTCGGCCGGCGCTTCGCTGCGCCCTCGACCGCGCCCGCGGCGTCGGCGGGACGACGATTCGCCCGCATCGAACTGCGCCTGCTGGATCGTCGCCCGAGTCCCCGTCTCCTGGGCAACCGCACCATGAACCGAGGCTACCGCGCCGACGCCCGCGAGCGCGAAGATCCCCGGCATGGCGAGGCCGGCCGTGCCAGCGGACAGAAGGCGGCTGAGGCGAAACATCGGCAAAGGTCCCAGGACGCGAACGAACGATTGCGCATCGGAACGCGCGCAACCGTACGAATTTACGGCGAAATGCCGGGCTGTCGCCGTGAGATGCGGGATTTATCCACGTAAGGCGGCGGGCTCTTGCGAAACATCCGCCACACTCTGCTCCCGAAGGAGCAGATTCCGGCTCTGCCGGTCAGGCGGCCTGCGAATCGCCCGACAGGGCGGACGACGCCAGGGCTGCGGCCTGAACCTCGATCGGCGGCAGGTCGACCGACGAGATCGCGATGACCGAAACCTCGACCGATGCCGCCTTCGCCGAGCGCTTGCTGGCCGGCGGATTGTAGGGCGTGTTGTAGCACTTGCGGATCGAGGCCCAGTAGGCGTCGCGCTCGGGCTTGGAGAACCGGCTCAGCCGATCCTCGATCATCGCGGTGGCCGCTTCGGCGAGAACCGGGGTTTCCTCAGGGCTGATCCAGCTCTCGACGGCCATGGATGAACGGTCTCCGCTACGCTTCGCCGCCACCCATAGAGTGGTCCACCTAGCTAGACTATGAACGCATCAGGCTTCCGCCGGTTGCAGGGCACCATTTTTCCGTCAGGCGGGCCCGAGTTCCTTCAGCCAGCGTTCGGCCTGCGTCCGCACGTTCGCCGGCGCGGTGCCGCCATAGCTGGTGCGGCTCGCCACCGAATTCTCGATGCCGAGCACGGCGTAGACCGCATCCGTCAGCCGCGGCTCGACCTCCTGCATCGCCGTCAGCGGCAGCTCTTCGAGCCCGATGCCCTGGCCCGAGGCGAGCCCGACGAGACGTCCGGTGACGTGATGCGCCTCGCGGAACGGCATGCCGAGCTCCCGCACAAGCCAGTCCGCGAGATCGGTGGCGGTGGCGTAGCCGGAGCCGGCCGCCCGCTTCATCACGTCGGCGACGGGCTCGAGGTCGCGCACCATGCCGGCCATGGCGGCGAGGCAGAGGGAGAGGGCAGGGAGGGCGTCGAACGTGCCCTCCTTGTCCTCCTGCATGTCCTTCGAATAGGCGAGCGGCAGGCCCTTCATCACGATCATCAGTCCGGTCAGCGCGCCGATGATGCGGCCGGACTTCGCCCGTACCAGCTCGGCCGCATCGGGATTCCGCTTCTGCGGCATGATCGAGGAGCCGGTGGTGTAGCCGTCGGACAGTTTGACGAAGTTGAACTGGGCCGAGGTCCAGACCACGAGTTCTTCAGCAAATCGCGAAAGATGGATCGCGCAGATCGACGCCGCCGAGAGCGCCTCCAGGGCGAAATCGCGGTCGGCGACGGAATCGAGCGAGTTCGCGGTCGGCCGGTCGAAGCCCAGCGCCGCCGCCGTGGCGTGCCGATCGATCGGGAAGGAGGTGCCGGCGAGCGCCGCAGCGCCAAGCGGGCACTCGTTCAGGCGAACCCGCGCATCGCGGAACCGGCCGCGGTCGCGCCCGAGCATCTCGACATAGGCGAGGCAGTGGTGGCCGAAGGTCACCGGCTGGGCCGATTGCAGGTGGGTGAAGCCGGGCATCACCGTGCCGGCATGCTTCAGCGCGGTCTCGGCGAGCGCCCGCTGCAGGTCGGCGGCCTGGGCGTCGAGGGCGTCCAGCGTGTCGCGCACCCAGAGCCGCATGTCCGTGGCGACCTGGTCGTTGCGCGAGCGGGCGGTGTGCAGGCGTCCGGCCGTCGGGCCGACGATCTCGGTGAGCCGGCTCTCCACCGCCATGTGGATGTCTTCCAGCGCCCGGTCGAACACGAAGCTGCCGGCCGCGATCTCGGATTCCACCGTCTTGAGCCCGGCCTCGATCGCTGCCACATCTTCGGGCGGCAGGATGCCGGCCGCACCCAGCATCGCGACATGCGCCAGCGAGCCGCGGATGTCCTGGGGGGCAAGCCGCTTGTCGAACCCGATGGAGGCGTTGATTTCCTCCATGATCTCGGCGGGGCCGCTCGCGAAGCGCCCGCCCCACATCCGGTTGCTCATGTCTGACAAAACCTTCCCGCCGGCCGGGCGCAGTTGATGGCGAACCGGGCCATTCTCGTCGCGGGCGGTGCTGCCGCCGCGATCCTCGCTGGGCTCGCCCTATACGGGACCGGCTCGAAGCTCGGCAACCTCGCGACGCCTGAGCCCTGCGCGAACGCCGCCGCGACCGTGGCGCGGATCGCCCCCCTCGCCCGCGGAGATGTCGCCGCCCTCGACACCACCGGCGAACCGAAGCCGGGCGTGGTCCTTCAGTTGAAGGGCCCGGACGGCGCCGACACCAGCCTCGCCGCCCTCAGGGGCAAGGCGCTGCTGGTGAACCTCTGGGCGACCTGGTGCGCCCCCTGCAAGGCCGAGATGCCCGCCCTCGACAGGCTTCAGGGCGAGCTTGGTGGCGAAAAATTCCAGGTCGTCGCGATCAACGTCGAGACGCGCAACCTCGACAAGCCGCCGAAATGGCTCGCCGACACCGGCATCAAGACCCTCGCCTATTACGGCGACCCGGCCGGCAAGGTGCTTCCCGCCGTCCAGCAGCAGACCGGCACCATCGGCCTGCCGACCACCCTGCTGATCGACGCCGGGGGCTGCGAAGTCGGCGTGATGAAGGGGCCGGCGGACTGGGCCGGCGCGGACGGAACGGCGTTGATCAAGGCGCTGATGGGGGACGGGGCATAACTGGCAGACTTGTCCAGTCAGCGCTCAGGGCGCACGGCATCGCGTCATGAAGCCGCCGCCCAAAGCCGTCCGCGTCCTACGAAGCCGCGTGCGCCGCCCGATCTCGGCCTTGCGCGCCTTTCTCGTCAGCGAGGCGAGCGGCGGCCTCGTGCTGATGGCAGCTGCAAGTGCCGCCCTGGTGATTGCAAATTCGCCGCTGGGCGAGGCCTACGCCCACGCGCTGCACGCCCGTCTCGGGCCCTTGAGCCTGCTGCACTGGATCAACGACGGCCTGATGGCCGTGTTCTTCCTGCTCGTGGGCCTGGAGATCAAGCGCGAGGGGCTCGACGGGCGCCTGCGGACCTGGCCGGACCGGGTGTTGCCCGGCCTCGCAGCCGCCGCCGGCATGGCGGCGCCAGCGTTGGTCTATCTCGCTTTCAATCTCGCGACAGGCACGGCGCGGGGCTGGGCGATCCCGGCCGCCACCGACATCGCCTTCGCACTCGGCGTGCTGGCGCTGCTCGGCCCACGCGTGCCGATCTCGCTCAAGATCTTCCTCAGCGCGGTGGCGATCGTCGACGATCTCGGGGCCGTCGTCATCATCGCCCTGTTCTATACCGGCAGCCTCGACGCGACGATGCTCGCCGGAGCCGCCGCGGTGATGCTGGCCCTGTTCGGGCTCAACCGCAGCGGCGTGCGGGCGCTCTGGCCCTATCTCGTTCTCGGATTCGTGCTCTGGGTCCTGGTGCTGCGCTCCGGCATTCACCCCACCGTGGCCGGGGTGCTGCTGGCGCTGTTCATCCCGATCCGCCCGACGCCGGGCCGGCCGGAGGACGCGGCTTCGCCGCTGCACCGGCTGGAGCACGCCCTCGCCCCGTGGGTCGCCTTCCTGATCGTGCCGGTCTTCGGCTTCGCCAATGCCGGCGTCCAGCTGATCGGCCTGCCGGCACACGCGCTGCTCGATCCGGTGACGCTCGGCGTGGCGCTCGGCCTCTTTGCCGGCAAGCAGCTGGGCGTGCTGCTGAGCGTGCGCCTCGCGGTCGCCCTCGGCATCGCCCACAAACCCGGCGGAGCGAACTGGGGACAGGTCTACGGCGTGGCGCTGCTCTGCGGCATCGGTTTCACCATGAGCCTGTTCATCGGCGGCCTCGCCTTCGGCGACGGCCTGCACGAGACGGAGACGAAGCTCGGCGTGCTCGTCGGGTCGCTGCTGTCGGGGATCGCCGGGGCCGTCGTGATGAAGCTGGCCACAGGGCGGACGGCCCACGAAAAAGGCGCCCGGTAAGGGGCGCCCGATCGTTCGTCGCGGGGCGATCGTGCCTACTCGCAGACCTCGACGCGCCGGTAGGTGAACGCGTCCTCGTCGAGCCAGACCTTGCGGCGCTCGTAATGGCAGACCGGGCCGCGGCGCGGGCGAACGTAGACCGGCACGGGCTCTTCTTCGACATAGACCGGACGCGGGCCGGGCGGGGGCGCGCCACCGCCGCCGAGCATGGCGCCGAGCGCCACGCCGC
>NZ_VRVE01000072.1:0-23128 GCF_008040035.1 Methylobacterium sp. WL9 | reverse complement strand
CGGCGCCGAGCGTGATCGTATCGTCACCGCCGACCGTGACGTCCGTGCTCTCAGCACGAACCGGCTTGCCGTTGACGAACCGCACCAGGCCGGCATCGCCGAGCACCACCGCGTCGCCCGCGAGGCCTTCGATCCGGTCGCTGCCGGCGCCACCGAGCACGAGCTTGTTGCCCGTGCCGAGCTTGATCGTGTCGGTGTCGCCGATGCTGGCATCGAGCGTCTGCGCCAGGGTGATCACACCGGCCGTGAAGTCGAGACGGCCGCTGTCGCCAAGCACGATCTTGGCGCCGTTGCCGGCCGTGATCGTGTCGGAGCCGAAGCCGCCGACGATCACGTCGCTGCCGTCGCCGGCCGTGATCGTGTCGTTGCCGCCGATCCCGGTATCGGTGGACAGGACCTGCGCCAGGAGGCCGGCCGCGTCGTAGCTCACGGAGCCGTGGTCACCCACGATGACGTCGTCACCCGCGCCGGAGGTGATCGCGTCGGCATCCGCACCGCCCAGGGCGAGGTTGTTGCCCTCGCCGAGAGTGATCCTGTCGGCTGCGCCGATCTCTGGATCCGTCGTGCGGACGAGGATCCGCTTGCCGTCCTTACGGAAGGTCGCGAGGCCGTTGTCGCCGAGCACCACGTCCGCACCGGCGCCCGCGACGATCGTGTCGCTGCCGAAGCCGCCGAGGATGACGTTATCGCCGTCGCCCGCCGTGATCGTGTCGTCGTCGCCGCGCGTCGGATAGAGCGAGGCCACCCGCACCAAGCGCCCGTCGATGAAGCTCGCCTCGCCGAAATCACCGAGGATCAGGTCGGCGCCCGAGCCGGTGGTGATCTCGTCGCGGCCGGCGCCGCCGAAGACGATGTTGTCGCCGTCGCCGCCCTTGATGACGTCGCCGGAACCCCTGCGCTCCTCGGTCGTGTAGACCTCGCTGACGAGGCCGTCTTCGAAGCGGACGACGCCCATGTCGCCGAGCAGGATGTCGGCGCCCGAGCCGGTGGTGATGTCGTCGGCGCCCACGCTGCCGATGACGATGTTGTCGCCGTCGCCGCCCTTGATGACGTCGCGCGCGCCGTCATCCGGATCGGTCGAGGCGAACTCGACGCGAACGCCGGCCTGGAAGATCGCGTAGCCATTGTCGCCCAGGATGACGTCGTTGCCGCCGAGCGCGGTGATCGTGTCGCTTCCGGTGCCGCCGATGACGACGTTGTCGCCGCCGCCGACCTCGATGATGTCGTCGTCGCCGAAGGTCGGGTCGAAGCTCTCGGCCCGTTTGACGCGGCCGGAGGCGTCGAAGGTCAGGCGGCCGTTGTCGCCGAACACGACGTCCGACTGGGCGTCGTCCTTGCCGGCGTCGATGCTGTCGGCACCGAGACCGCCCAACACGACGTCGGCACCTGCACCGGTGCGGATGATGTCGCGCGCGCCGCCATCGCGGTCGCTCTGGACGACGGAGCGGATGCCGAGCGCGTAGTCGACGCGGCCGTTGTCGCCGAGGACGATGTCGGCGCCTGTGCCGGTCGTGATGGTGTCGCTGCCCGAGCCGCCGATGACGAGGTTGTCTCCGTCGCCGGCATCGATCCGGTCGTTGCCGGCGTCGAAGGTGTCGGTCGAGACGAAGGCGACGCGCACGCCGGCTTCGAACACGGCGTAGCCGTTGTCGCCGAGGACGACATCGTCGCCGCCCAGCGCGGTGACGATGTCGCTGCCGGTGCCGCCGATGACGATGTTGTCGCCGCCGCCGACACGGATCTCGTCGTCGCCGCCGAAGCCGATATCGAGGCTCTCGGCGCGCCGGACGCGGCCGAAGGCGTCGAACGTGACCTGGCCGTCGTCGCCGAAGACGATGTCGGCATCGGTATCGTCCGTGAGGGCGTCGATCTTGCCTGCGTCGATCGTGTCGGAGCCGAGGCCGCCGAGCACCAGGTCGGCGCCCGCCCCCGTGGCGATGATGTCGCGCGCACCGCCGTCGCGGTCGCTGAGCACACGTGCCCGGATGCCGAGCTCGAAAGCGACGAGACCGTTGTCGCCGAGAACGATGTCGGCGCCGCCGGTGGTCGTGATGGTGTCGCTGCCCGAACCGCCGATGACGAGGTTGTCACCGGCGCCGGCCTGGATGCGGTCGTTGCCGCCGTCGTTGGTGTCGGACGACGCGAACTCGACGCGCACGCCCTGCTCGAACACCGCGTAGCCGACGTCGCCGATTATGACGTCGCTGCCGCCGAGCGCGGTGATCACGTCGCTGCCGGTGCCGCCGATGACGATGTTGTCACCGCCGCCGACATCGATGGTGTCGTTGCCGCCGAAGCCCGGATCAAGGCTCTCTGCGCGGATGACACGGCCCTGTGCGTCGAATGTGACGTGGCCGTCGTCGCCGAACACAATGTCGGCATCCGCGTCCGTCGAGCCTGCGTCGATGACGTCGCCGCCGAGGCCGCCGAGCACGAGATCGGCGCCGGCACCCGTCGTGATGGTATCGGCCGCGCCGCCGACGCGGTCGCTCGTCACGTCGAGACGGATTCCGCCTGCGAAGGTGATGGACCCGTTGTCGCCGAGAACGATGTCGGCGCCCGCGCCCGTGATGATGGTATCCGAACCCGCGCCGCCGAGGACGATGTTCTCGCCGTCGCCGACGGTGATCCGGTCGTTGCCGGCGCCGACGATGTCGATCGAGACGAATGCGAGGCGTACGCCGCCGTCGAATTCCGCCGAACCACCGTCGCCGAGGACGACGTCGCTGCCGCCAAGCGCGGTGACGACGTCGCTGCCGCCGCCCGCGATGACGAGGTTGTTGCCGGCGCCGACAGTAATCTCGTCGTTGCCGCCGAAGCCGAGATCGATGCTCTCGGCGCGTTTCACGCGGCCGTCGGTCTCGAAGGTTACGCGGCCGTCGTCGCCGAGCACGGTGTCGTTGCCGCCAAGCGCGGTCACCTTGTCGGCGCCGGTGCCGGCGATGACGAGGTTGTCGCCGCCGCCCACCACGATGGTGTCGTCGTCGCCGAAGCCGGGATCGATGCTCTCGGCCCGCTTCAGGCGGCCGCTCGGGTCGAAGACGACGTGGCCGTTATCGCCGAAGACGATGTCGTCATCGCTGTCGTCGATGCCTGCGTCGATCGTGTCGGCCCCGAGGCCGCCGAGGATCAGGTCGGCACCGGCGCCTGTGGTGATGGTATCGCCGCCGCCGCCGTTCCGGTCGCTCATGGCCTCCAGGCGGATTCCGCCCGTGAACAGGACCTTGCCGTTGTCGCCGAGGACGACATCGGCGCCCGCACCCGTGATGATCGTGTCCGAACCCGCACCACCGAGGACGATGTTCTCGCCCGCGCCGGCTTCGATCCGGTCGTCGCCGCCGAGGGTCGCATCGATCGTCTCGGCCAGCGTGACACGGCCGAGGATGTCGAAGGTGATGTGAGCGTTGTCGCCGAACACGATGTCGTCATCGCCATCGTCCTTGCCGGCATCGATGCTGTCGCCGCCGAGGCCACCGATGACCAGGTCGGCACCTGCGCCGGTCACGATGGTGTCGGCCGCGCCGCCGTTGCGGTCGCTCGTCGCCTCGAGACGGACTCCGCCCGAGAAGGTGACGGCGCCGTTGTCGCCGAGGACGATGTCCGCATCCTTGCCGGTGGTGATCGCGTCGGAGCCTACACCGCCGAATACGATGTTCTTTCCCGCGCCAGTCTCGATGATGTCGTCGCCGCCCAGCGTCGCGTCCATCGTCTCGGCGAGGGTGACCCGGCCGAGGACGTCGAAGGTCACGTGGCCATTGTCGCCGAAGACGATGTCGTCATCGCCGTCGAGCTTGCCGGCATCGATGCTGTCGGCCCCGAGGCCGCCGATCACGAGGTCGGCGCCCGCGCCCGTCACGATAGTGTCGCGGCCACCGCCGCCCGCACGCTCGCTGAGCGCTTCGAAGCGGACGCCGTTCACGAAATCGACGGCACCGTTGTCGCCGAACACGACGTCGTCGCCGAGGCCCGTGGTGATGCCGTCGTTGCCGGAGCCGCCGAGCACGACGTTGGCGCCGTCGCCCGCACGGATGGTGTCGTCGCCCGCGACGCCCTCGTTCTTGGTGGTGACGCGGACGAGCTTGCCCAGCAAGAAGGTCGCCTGACCGTCGTCGCCGAGGATCACGTCGGCACCCGAGCCGGTGGTGATATCGTCGGCCCCGACGCCGCCGAACACGACGTTGTCGCCCTCGCCGGCCAGGATCAGATCGCCCGCACCGAAGGTGGATTCGAGGGTCTCGACGGAGACGAGCACGCCGTTGCTGAAGACGACGCTGCCGTTGTCGCCGAGGATCACGTCCGAGCCGGATCCGGTGACGATCTTGTCGGCGCCGACGCCGCCGATGACCACGCTGCCGCCGTTGCCGAGGGTGATCTCGTCGCGCGCACCGGAGGTAGCTGCGGTGGTCGCGGCCTGTACGACGCGGCCAAGGGCGTCGAAGGTGGCCTGACCGTTGTCGCCGAGAACGACCGCGCGTCCGTCGCCGGCAACGATAAGGTCGCCGCCCGAGCCGCCGAGGATCACGCTGTCGCCGTTGCCGACCGTGATCTGGTCGCTGCCCCCGACGTTGTCGTAGGTGGTCTCGACGATGATCGGCAGTCCGGCCGCGGTGAAGCGGGCGTAGCCGGCATCGCCGAGGACCACGTTCGCGCCGTCGCCGGCCGTGACGCTGTCGCCGCCGGCACCGGCGATGACGGTGTTGCGGCCGCGGCCGAGCTTGATCGTGTCCCTGTCACCGACCTCCGGGCTGGTGCTGGCGATCTCGACGATGGCGCCAGCCTCGAAATCGGCCTGGCCGCTGTCGCCGAGGACGACGTTGTTGCCGTTGCCGATGGTGATGCCGTCGCGGCCGTAGCCGCCGAGCACGACGTTGTCGCCGTCGCCGATCTCGATGGTGTCGTCGCCGCCGACCGCCGTGTCGATCGAGAGCGCGCGCAGGATCCGGCCGGCGGCGTCGAAGGTGACGACACCGTTGTCGCCCAGGATCACCGCGCCCTTGTCGGCGCCCTTGATGATGTCGCCGGCCGCGCCGCCGAGAACGACGTTGTTGCCTTCGCCGAAGGTGATCTTGTCTGCGCCGCCGATCGCCGTGGCGGTGGTGGCGATGCGCGCGAGCCGGCTCGTCGTCACCCCGCCCGTGACGGTCTCGGTGAAGTCGGCCTCACCGCTGTCGCCGAGGATGACGTGGTTGCCCGCGCCGGTGGTGATCTCGTCGGCACCGGCACCGCCGATGATCCGGGAATTGCCGTCCTTGGCTTCGATGATGTCGGCGCCGCCGACATCCGGCGTGATCGACTCGATGCGCTGGGCACGTCCGTTGCGGAACACGGCCTTGCCGCTGTCGCCGAGGATGACGTGGTTGCCCGTGCCGACCTTGATGACGTCCGCGCCGGCACCGCCGAGGATGGTGGTGTCGCCGCTGGTAGCCGTGATCGTGTCATTGCCGCCGATATCGGTGGCCACCGAGGTGATCGTCGCGATCAGGCCGTTCTCGAACGTGGCCGAGCCGCTGTCGCCGAGCACGACCTGCGTGCCCTTGCCCAGCGTGATCGTGTCGGCGCCGGCGCCGCCCAGCGCCGTGACGTTGCCGTCGGCCGCCGTGATGGTGTCGTTGCCGCCGATACCCGGATCGATGCTTTCGATCGAGACGAGACGGCCGGCCGCGAACAGCGCCCTGCCGTTGTCGCCGAGGATGACGTGGTTGCCCGCGCCCACCGTGATCCCGTCCGCGCCGGCACCGCCGATGATGGTGGTGTCGCCGTCCTTGGCCTCGATCGTGTCGTTGCCGCCGATATCCGTGGCGACCGAGGTGATCGTCGCGATCAAGCCGTTCTCGAAGATCGCGGAACCGCTGTCGCCGAGCACGACCTGACGACCCTTGCCGAGCGTGATCTTGTCCGCACCCACGCCGCCGATGACGGTCACGTTGCCGTCGGCCGCCGTGATGACGTCGTCGCCGCCGATGGACGGATCGATGCTCTCGATCGAAACGAGGCGGCCGGCAGCGAACAGCGCCTTGCCGTTGTCGCCGAGGATGACGTGGTTGCCCACGCCGACCGTGATCTTGTCCGCGCCGGCACCGCCGAGGATGGTGGTGTCGCCGTCCTTGGCTTCGATCGTGTCGTTGCCGCCGATCGCGGTGGCGACCGAGGTCACCGTGGCGATCAGGCCGTTCTCGAAGGTGGCCGAGCCGCTGTCTCCGAGCACGACCTGACGGCCAGCGCCCAAGGTGATCTTGTCGGCGCCGGCACCGCCGATGAGGGTGACGTCGCCGTCGGCCGCCGTGATGACGTCGTCGCCGCCGACCGTCGGATCGAGGCTCTCGATCGAGACGAGGCGGCCTGCGGTGAACAGTGCCTTGCCGTTGTCGCCGAGGATGACGTGGTTGCCCGCGCCGACCGTGATGCCGTCCGCGCCGCATCCGCCGAGGATCGTGGTGTTGCCGTCCTTGGCCTCGATCGTGTCGCTGCCGCCGACCGTGGTCGCGATCGAGGTCACCGTGGCGATCAGACCGTTCTCGAAGGTGGCCGAGCCGCTGTCGCCGAGCACGACCTGCGTGCCCTTGCCGAGGGTGATCTTGTCCGAACCCGCGCCGCCGATGACTGTCACGTTGCCGTCGGCCGCCGTGATGACGTCGTCGCCGCCGATCGCGGCCTCGTCGTCGGCCGTCTTGATCGCGATCAGGACGGGGACCTGCAGGGGAACGCCGTTCACGCTGCGCGTGCCAGGAACGAAGGTCGCCTGACCGGTGTCGCCGAGGATGACCTGCGTGCCGACGCCGACCGTGATGCCGTCCTTGCCGGCGCCGCCGATGATCGTGGTGTTGCCGTCGGCCGCCTTGATCGTGTCGTCGCCGCCGATCGTACCGAAGATGCTGCTCAGGCTCGTCAGAACGCCGGCCGTGAACAGGGCTTCGCCGTTATCGCCGAGGATGACGTGGTTGCCCGCGCCCGCGGTGATCCTGTCGGCGCCGAAGCCGCCGAGGATCACGTTGTCGCCGTCCGTCGCGGTGATCGTGTCGCCGCCGCCGACGCCCGTGTAGGTCGAGACGACACGGCTGACGACGTGGGTGCCTTCCAGCGCGATGCCGGCGGTCGTCGAGCCGTCCTGGTAGATCTGGCCGTGATCGCCGATGAGGACGTTCGCGCCGGCCTTGGCGTCGATGGTGTCGGTGCCCGCGGCCCGTGCCTCGCCGACGAAGGGGTCGGCGATGGTCACGAAGCGGCGGACGTCGTCGAGGTTCAAGCTCGAATCGCCGAGGATGACGTCGGCGGCAGGGCCGCCGGTGATGGTGTCGTTCCCCGTGCCGCCGGCGATGATGTTGCGGCCCTGGCCGCCGATGATGGTGTCGTCGCCCGCGCCGCCGTCGATGATGACGAGGCCCGTCGCGCCCGAGGCGTCGATGGTGTCGTTGAGGCTGACCGGACGTCCGTCGGGTCCGATCGTGCCCTCGTCGCGGAAGGCGAAGGCGCGGCCGGTCGGGTTCGTCGGCGTGGAGTTGTAGCGGCTGTTGTCCGCCGTGGTATCGCCGAACAGGGCGAGCGTGCCCTCGGAGCCGGTCACGCGGATGGTGTCGGCACCGCCGCCGCCATGGATCGCCGTCAGGGCATCGAGCGCCGTGCCCGTGACCGTGACGTTGTCCGCGCCGGAGCCGAGCAGCAGCTCGACCGAGCGCATGCCGCGGTAGGTGACGCCGCCGTCGAAGGTGCGGACGTTGGCGCTGCCGCTCGTCGCCGTCGAGACGTCGTTCGTCGACATGCCGAAGCCGTCGATGTGGCTGAAGCCGGTGACCTTGTCCGAGCTCAGGGTGCCCGAGACGCCGACCGAGATGGTGTCGTTGTAGAGCGTGACCTTGTCGAAGTCCGGCAGGCCGTCATCGATGATCTTGCGGTCGACGGACGGATTGTTCTCGCCGGGCAGGACGATGGCCGGGGTGAGCGAACGGCTCTCGGGGCCGACACCGCCCTCGAGGACCAGCGGGCCCTCTATGCGGCTGAGGTCGTGCGGCTGGCGTGAGAAGGTCTTGACGTCCGACGTTGCCTGCGCGGCGTTCGGATTGCGCTTCACGATCACGCGTACGGCCTGATCGTAGTTCGAGGCGTCGAAGGTGACGGTGGCCGGGCTCGTGGAGGTCGCCGCCTTGAAGCGGCTGTCGTTGCTGGCCGTGATGGTCTGCCCGTCGCCCGCGAGGCTGATCGTGACCGGGCCGGTCGGCGCCGTCGTCAGGACGAGGTCGTAGTAGGAATCCTGGTTCGGCGTCACCGCGACGCCGCCGGCAGCCGGGGTCACCACGACACCCGCCGTGTTGCCGTCCGTGACCTGCACGCGCACGACCGGCGTCCCGACGAGCGCCGCCTTGAAGAAGCCCTCCTGGCTGGTGCCGCCGACGCTGCTGGTCACGACATGGCTGATCTCGGCCACGAAGCGGTTCTCGGGCGTGGTGTCGGCCGGCGAGGCCACGTTCACGGTCTGGGCTATGTTCCAGTTGCTGGCATTGAACGTGAGGTACGCGAAGCCGCCGTCCTTCGGCAGGAGATTGCCCAGGGCGTCGGTGAAGACCAGTTGCGAGAGCTGGGAGGTCGGCACGTTGAGCGTGACACGCACCGTCTCGTTCGCCAACGGCGCGTTGTTGAGGACGAGGGTGTAGCCGTCCTTGTTCTGAGCCTGGCTGGGACGGCCCTGGGCCCCTTCGATCACGGCGGTGCTGCCGCCGCTCTCGACGATGATCAGGCCTGGCTTGTCGTTGTCGATGACCTTGACGAGCGCGGTGCGCACGTAGGTGCCGTTCACGTCGGAGTTCGTGCTGACCACCGAGTGGCCGATGGCGACGTTCTGATCGCCCTCGAGCGCCGTATCGGACTTGGCGCGGACGAAGACCGTCTGCGCCGGCGACCACATGAAGCCCCCATTGCCGTCGGAAACGGCCGTGAAGGTCAGCGTCAGCATGTCGGCGTAGGAATTGCCGTCCCTCGAGACCGCGACCGTGCCGGCATTGCCGCCGAGCGCGCGCGACTGCGACGAGGCCTGTGCGGCCGAGACCGTGATCACGGCCGTGTCGCTCGCGAGGAGTGGCTTCGTCTTCGGCGACGGCGGCAGGATCGTATACATGCCGACGCTGCTGCCCTCGGCGTTCGGCGTCGTGATGACGGAGTCCTCGCGCAGCGTCAGGCCGCCCTCGTCGCTGACGGCACCGCCGTCGGCCGCCGAGACGGAGGCGTTGATGCCCTGCACGAACAGGCCGTCGAAGCGCTTGTCGCTGCTCGCGATCGTGTGGTTGATGACCGCCGAGTTGCCCTTGGCGTCGCGCGCCACGACCTCGCCGCTGACGTCGCCGGCAACGTTGAAGGTGTCGCTGCCGAGGCCGCCGATGAGCGTCGTGACCACGCCGGCCGGCGTGGACAGGACGTAGAAGGTGTCGTCGCCCTCCAGGCCGTCGACCTCGACCGCCTGGATGTTGGTGAAGCGGATCGACAGGCCGGCGCCGAAGATGCCGCCGCTGGTGACGACGAAGGTGTCGTTGAACTCGGTGCCGAGCGCGACGATCTTGTTGAATCCGGAGCCGCCGTCGATGTCGAGCGGCGCGTTGATATTGTATTCGATCCGGTCGTTGCCGGCGCCGGCATTGAGCTTGATCTTGTTCGCCTGGTCGGTGGCGAAGGCGCGCACGATGAAGGTGTCGTCGCCGTCCTCGCCCTCAAGGCGCAGGTCCGCCTTGTTCGAGTAGATCTGGAAGGTGTCGTCGCCGACGCCGCCATAGATCACCGTCGGGATCGAGATGCCGCGCGACAGGTAGCCGCCGAACGACAGCTTTGTCGTCTCGAATGCGTCTTCCTCAAGCAGGCCGTTGGCCGTGTCGCGCGGGGTCGCGAAGACCTGGCCGATCTGGAAGACGTCGTTGCCCTCGCCGCCGTCGACCGTCATCAGCGCGGCGTTGTCATCCATGGCGAAGCGGTCGGCGCCCTTGCCGCCCTCGACGATGACGCGCCCGTTGACGCTCATGTCGTAGTTGATCCGCTCGACGGCGGTGTTGGTGTAGGTGCCGTCGGTATTCGGGTGGGTGAGCGCCACGAAGTTGCGGCGCATCAGGAACTGGTCGGCGGCATCCGTGCCGAGGATGGTCAGCGTATCGACACCGCGGTTCGCGTCGCCCGAGTCGTGGACGTTGATGCGATAGGACGACGTCCCGGCCAGCTGGATGCGGATCGCATCGGAATCCTGGCCGCCGTCGATGTCGAGCGTGTCGGTGCGGCTGCCGGTCTTGCTGGTCAGCTCGGGCAGGCGATCGACGTTGATCGCGTCCGCGCCGTCCTGGCCATAGACCTTCGTGTTGCCCGCGATGGAGATGGGCGCCAGGTCGAGGGTGTCGTCGCCCGCGCCGAGGCTGATCGTGGTCGTCGAGGACTGCATCCGGCCGCGCAGGGCGAAGCGGTCGCGTCCGCCGAGGCTGGTCATCGCCAGCGTCGAGGTCGCGATCGTGGTGCCGAGTAGCGTCAGGGCGTTGTCGCCCGCGCCGAGGTTCAGCACGATGTCGGCTGCGTTGATCGTCGCGGTCTTGACGACGGTGCTGCCGTCGAGAGCCGCGTCGACGACGGTGTCGGCATCCGCCCCGGTGTTCAGGATGAAATCGGCCTTGGCGGTGTACGTGCCGGCGAGGCCGACGCCGTTGGCGCCGTTGCCGAGCGCGACCGCGATCCGACCGGCCTCAAGATCGATGGAATCCGTGACCGCTCCGCCGACGAGGCGGTAGTCGGTCAGGGTGTCGAGGCCGGCCCCGGTGGTAAGCGTGAAGGCGTCCGTGATCCGGTACTTGCCCGTGAGCGTCGCCGTGTTCGTGCCGTCGCCGAGGTTGATCGCGACGGATTTCGCCTCGACATCGGCCTTGGACACCGTGCCGCCGACGACGCGCAGGTCGGTCAGCGTGTCGGTGCCGGCGGCGCCGGTGATCGTGAAGCCGTTCGTGATCCGGTACGTTCCGGTCAGAGTCATGGCGTTGTCGCCGGCACCGGCATCCACCGCCATCGAGCCGGCAGTGTAGCTGCCCTGCAGGTCGATGGTGTCGTTGCCCGAGCCGGTGCGGATCGTGAGCGCGTTGGTGACGGTGTAGCTGCCCGAAAGCATCAGGGTGTTGTTGCCGCCGCCCGCATCGAGGGTGAAGCTGCCGGCCTTGATGCCGCCCGTCAGGGTGATGGCATCGTCGGCGCTGCCGCTGACGAACTCCAGAGAGCCGGAAACGTCGTAGCTGCCCGTCAGGCTCGCGCTGTTGGCGCCGTCGCCCAGGTTGATCGACAGCGAGCGGGCCTTGATGTCGGCTCTCGTCGTCACGCCGTTGACCATACGGGAGTCGGTCAGGGTGTCGATGCCGGATCCACCGCGGATCCTGAACTCATCCCCGATCTGGTACGAACCCGTCAGCGTGACGTCGTTCCGCCCGGCGCCCGGCCCGGCATCGATCGAGAGCGTATCCGCCGTGTAGCTGCCCCGCAGGTCGATCTGGTCGGTCGCACCGCCGGTGGTGATGCTCATCGCGCCGGTCGAATAGGTCCCGCCGAGCGTGACCGCGTTGTTTCCGGTTCCGCCGCTCAGAGCATTGATCGCGATCGAGCCGCCGCGCGTGACGGAGCCTTCCACGATGTTGGCGACAGAGCCTTCGCCGGTGATCGAGCGGGTGCCCGTCGTGAAGCTGCCGTTCAGGAGGATCTGGCCGCCCTTGGTGCTGCCGTCGATCTCGATCGAGGCGCCGACGAAGGTGCCCTTCAGGTCGATGGTCGCCGTGGCGTCGTTGGACGCCGTGTGGGTATCCCGGTTCCAGTCGGCTCTCAGGGTGATGGTGCCCTTCGCCTTCACGACGGCCGTGCTCTCGACGATGAGATCGTCGCCGGCATTCAGCTCGACCGAGCCCTCTGTCGAGAAGATCGTGACGCCCGCCTTCACGGTGAGGTTGTCGTCGGACCGGCTCGTCTCCTCGCCGGACTCCACCAGGATGGAGGCTTTGGCGATCATGTCCTTCGACACTTCGACGGGGCTCGACGTGCGGATACCGAGCTTGCCGCCGGCCTTCACGCCGACGGTGGACGCCGCGTTGACGCCGCCGACACGCAGGCCGCCGATGTTCCACAGCCAGAAGTCGTTACCCGACGAGCCCTCGATGCCACCGAACGCATCGCTGTCCGTGCTGACCATCTTGGCGACGATACGCCGGGTCTCGGTGCCGATGCTGCCCGAGGCGATCAGGTAGGCCTTGCCCGAGGTGAGGTTGGTATCGGTGTTGAACTTGTCGGTGTCGAAGTATCGGGTCGCCCCGTTCAGGATGCTCCCGGTCGTCGCGGTGATGAACGCGGTGTGGCTCGCATCCGTGCCGACGGTGTTGAGATAGAGGTCGCCCGCGGTTTCCACGACGGCGATGTGGTTCGCCCCGGCCGTCAAAGTCACGACACCGTTCGTGGTGCCGCCGACATTGCTGTCGATCTCGAGTTCGTGGCCGAGCGTGTCGCTCAGGCTGCCGATGCCGTCCTTGGCGTTGAGATCGATCGAGCGGCCGCTGATGTTGACACGGCCCGAGCCGGCGATCGGCGCGGAGTCGATGTCGGTCGGCGTGGTGAGATCACCCCCGTCGATGATCGACGCGGTGGCCTTCAGCACCACGTCGCCCTTCGTGGTGATCGCGACCACCTTCATGGTGCCCTGCGTCTCGCTCAGCACGATGTCGCCGGTGGCGCTCGCGCGGACCGTGCCGCCGAGCTTCATCTCGATCGCGTCGGTCTTCGAACCGATCGCGCCCGAAGCCGTCAGGTAGACGTTGTTGGCGACGATCTTGTTCGTGTCGGAGCCGATGCCGTCGAGAATGCTGCCCGAGGTCGCCACGAAGGTGACGTCGCCGCCCGCCGAGAAGGCGGATTCGAGGTTCAGGTTGCCGGTCTTCTCGGTGACGAAGATGCTCTGGTCGGCCCGCACCGCGATGGTGTTCGTGGCGCCGAGATCGATGCCGAGCGCCTTCTGCGCGGTTCCGATGCCGCCGGTGCCGCCCTCGAGGACGGTATCGCCGCCCTTGACGTTGACGGTGCCGTCGGCGCCGCCGTTGACGAGGCCGGCGCCGGTCTTGAGCCGGATTTCCTTTGTGCCCGTCGATTCGACGCTGCCGATCGTCAGTGCAGTGGTGGTGGGAACGTCGACGTAGATCTGCCCGCCAGCGCTTACGTCGAGCGTACCGGTATTCGCCAGCACGACCGGCTTGCGCTTCTGGATGAGGACCTGAGTGATCTTGGCGAAGGGGTTGTTGGGATCGGTCTTCGACTGGAAGACGATCAGGTTGCGCCCGCTCTCGACCGTCGGTTTCTTGCTAGCGTCGAGGACCAGGCTAGCCGCACTCACCGTGGCGATGGTGTAGCTCTGCTCGGCGCTGGTGGCGTTGGCGGTCTTCACGCCGAAGCCGCCGGCCACGCCGATGCGCATGCCGTTCGTGAAACCGTCCGCCACGAAGGTGTCGTCGGCATCGGCGAACACACGGTTGATGACGTAGACGCCCGTCCCGGTGGACGCACGCACGCCGACGTCGACCTTCGCAGCCGCGCTGGCGGCCTGCCGGCCGCTCACCGTGCGGGTATCGAAGAGCTGGCCGACCTTGAGGCGGATCACGCCGCCGCTGACCGAGGCGATCTCGTAGACGTTCGACGCGACCGCCGTCGTGTTCCGAGTCTGGCCGGCGATGTAGAGCGTGTCGCCGACGGCGTAGGAAGCGTCCCAGGTCCCGCTGCTGCGCGTCAGGATGCCCTGCTGGGCCGCTGTGTCGTTGCTGAACGTGACGTCGACGGTCGTCGGGGCCGCCTTCAGGAGGTCGATGGAGGTGACGGCGCTGGCCCGCGGCGCCTCGCCGTTCACGGCGATGCTGACGCCGAAGCTCAGGCCGCGGCCGAGGCCCTCCTGGTCGAAGCGCTGGTCGACGGTGATCACCGAGCCCACGACGCTGAGGATCTTGAAGACCTTGCCGGTCTGGCCGTTGGCGTTCGCCGACAGGCCGCCGATGTAGAGCGTCCCGTCGAAGAGGTTGCCGTCCTTGAAGAAGGTCGCGGCATCCCACGCACCGCCGCCCTGAAGCGTCACCGTCCCCTTGGTCCCGTCATGTCCGAAGACGACGGTGCCGGTCACGATCGGAGCCTTCGTCAGGAAGACGAGATCGCTGCGCTCTGCGGCGCCGAGGTCGATCTGCTGGTCCGTGGTCAGCGGCGTCTTGTTGGTGCCGAACCCGATCAGCGTCGTACCGCTCACCGAGCCGACGTTCCCCGATGTCACGATACGGACGTTGGCGCCCTTGATGATCGGGTTGCTGTTCGTGATCGTGCTGGAGACCTCCTTGAGCAGGCCCTGGCCGACCGCGCCCAGGAGTTCGTCCTGTGTCCACCGCTTGATGCCGGCGTTGATGCCGTCGGCCGTCGCCTGGTCGACGAAGAAGGCGGGTGCCGCCTGCTTCTGTGCGGTGAGGGCGTTCGTCTCGTACGAGGCAGGCAGCTTGTTGAAGAAGGTGTTGAGCTCGGCATACTGCGCCGTGAGCTTGGTTTCGCGCGCCGTCTGAGCGGCGGTGAGGGCAGCCGTGATCGCCGTCGAGCCGGCATTCGCCGCGACGGCGGCCGCACGGGCCGCCGCCACCGCGTCGGCGAGCGCCTGGCCCGTCAGGCGTGGTGCGAACGATGCGTTGTAGATCGACGGATCGACCTGCTGATTGCGGTAGTTCCAGTAGGTCTCGTAGGACGCCTGCTCGGCCGAGGTCAGGTTTGCGACCTTCGCGGCGTCGTAGACGGTACCGAGGCTGCCGAACGTCGCATGAAGCGACGCATAGGTGGCCTTCAGCCCGGCCTCGACAGTGGCGACCCTCGCCGACGTATCCATGCGCAGGGCAGCCTCGCCCAACGTCTGCGTCGCCGCCTCCGTGGTGAGTTGTGCCGTCAGCGCGGTGAGTTCGGCCCCGGTGATCGCCGTCTTGTAATCGCTGTAGATCGTGTAGGCCGCGGCGAGTTTCGGCAGATACGCGTCGCCGAAACGCGAGAACACCGTGTCGAGGGCGGTGTAGGTCGCGGATGGCGTATCACCCGGAACCTGGGCTTCGCGCAGCTGCCAATACTGAGCGTACTGAGCGGCAAAGTCCGTCACCGTTGTGCTGACGAAGCCTGTAAAATACGACTTCAGGTTGTCGTAGTCGGCGGTCCTGGAGTCCTGGATCCGCTGGATCTGCGCGGTGACGTAAGTCTGGAGATCGGTGCCGGCGAGCCGGAGGTTGCGCGCCTCGGCCTGGATTGCGGTGGTGTAGAGGCCGGTGATCTCGGCAACGCTCAGGCGGACCTTGCCCGCATTCGCGTCGAAGGCGGCCCGGTATCCGGAATAGAGCGCATACGCCGCCTGATCGCCGGCCGAGACCTGCGTGGGATCGGTGACACCGTCGAACCTGGCCCGGAGGGCGGTATAGGCCGCCGTCCGCTGGTCCTCCAAGTCCGCGATCTGGGCGGTGACGACCGCCATCATCGCGTCGCCGGGGATCGGCGCGGCATGCGTCGCCGCCTGGATCTTGGCGAGCTCCTGAGCGGTCGCCTTCACCGTGTAGGTCGAGCTGTACGCGCCGGCGCCCTGCTGTGCGCGGTAGGCCCAATAGGCCGCGTAATCGCCGGCGAGGTCGGCGTGATAGACGTCGCCGTAGACGCCGTATTGCTCGTGCAGCGTGTGGTACTGCAGCGTGCGGTTCGTCTCGAGAGCGGTGATCGCCTTGGCGACGTAGGTCGCGACATCGGTGACGCCCTGGCTCACCGCTTGGTCCGTGTAGAGTTTAGTGTAGTAGTCGCGCTCGCCATTCGTCGTGCTGAGCGTAATGGCGCCGGCCGTATTCGGCTGCTGCTTCCGGTAGGACCAGTAGGCGTTGTAGTCGCCCTCGCGGGTGGTCTCGAAGGCATTGAGCGTCGCCTGATACTTGCGATCGGCATCCGCCGTCGTCAGGGCGAGGTCCTTCCAGACGCCGTTGACGAGCTGCGACACCACGCGGGTGTCGCGCACCACGACGCTGTTGACGTTGAGCAGATCTCCGGCGTCGACCTTGATGTAGACGTCGCCGTTGGCGGTGAGGCTGTTGAGGCGCAGATCGCCCGCGATTTCCTGAACGCCGACAGTGCCGCCTGCGACGATATCGGTCTTGTCGCGGCCCGTGCTGCCGCCATCGAGTTTGATCGGCGCGGCCTCGGAGCCGAGACGGCCGCCGGCCGCCAGATTGAGCGAGCCGCCGGCGATGACGCCGCTGCCCTGGGTCTTCACGCCGGCCGAGGAGACGAGCTTGACGTCGTAGCCGCCGCCTGCGGCGATCCTGTCGATGCCGAGCTCGTTGTCGAGCGTCCGCACGTTGAGGTTGATATTGCCCTGCGTGGTCGTCGCCGTGAGGCTGTTGCCGGCACCGACGGTGGTGACGTTGAGACCCTTGGTGTTCTCGGCGAGCAGATCGCTGATGGCTTTGACGGGGGCAGGCGTATTGACGTCGGTCTTGATGACGGGGGCGACACCGCCGATCCCGCCTACGGCGCTCAACACGACGCGCGAGCCCGTGACGGCCGCGGTCGAGCCGAGATGCTCGATCGTGCCGCCCGACGCGATCGTCGTGGTGCCGTTATCGTTCTTGATACCGCCGGCAATCAGAACGCGTCCCGCGCCCTGCGAATCGACGTTCACGGTACCCGTGCGACCGCCGGTGAAGGTGATCTTGATGCCGTAATCGGCCTCGAGACTATGGGTCGCCTGCGTTTCGGTATAGTCGACCGTCTGGAACTTCGAATAGTAGGTTTTTTTACCGTACCACGTGCTGGTGGTCCAGCTCGCGACCTCCTTCGCCGGCTCGACGCTGCGCGTGTACTCGGGCGCGCCCAAGAACGCGTAACCCGACTTGCTCGCGTCGATGTAATAATAGGCGGATTCCGGCTGTAGGGCCGCCTTCGTGGTGGTTTCCTTGTTGAAGGTGCTGAGGTCCGGCGGGTTCTTCGCGAAGGCGTCGATACCGGCCCAGGACGACGTGCCGATGGTCTTGCTGTAGGTGTTCTTGTTGCCCTGCCCGATAGTGAAGGCATAGCGGAACCCGCTCACCGGCGCGTAGTCGGTCAGGCTGCCCGAGGCCTTCGCAACCTCGCGGCCGGACGCGCTCAAATCGGCGCTGTAACGCGTGATTGTCCCCGCAGCATCTTGCCTGATCAAGGTTTGGCGGAAAGCGATGTCCCGCGCGTCGTTCTTGTAAGCGAGATCCTTGATGTCGATCGCGCCGACGCCGCGCTGCGACAGGTCGATGCGGTTCAGGACGACGTCCCGGTTGAGCTTGTTGACGACGTTGACGCTGGCATAGCCGCCAAGCGCGCGCAGTTCGCCCTTACCCTGGTTGGTGTTGACGATGACGCCGGTCAGGTTGATCTGGCCGCCCGTCGAGACGATCTCGTCGATCTCGATCGCGCCGGTCTGGCGGTTGTAGCTCGCCGAGAAGCCGTCACGGGTGAGCGAGCTGAGGTTTGCCGTGCGCCCCGGGTTGTTGATGATCTGCCGGATCTCGTTCTCGACCGTCTGGTCGATGACGATGGTGTAGGTGTCGCGCCCGCTCTGCACGAGACCGTTCACATTGAGGTACTGCGCCTTGATCGTGACGGCGCCGCTCGCGACGAGGCTCGCCGTCGATTGGCCCAGCGCGGTCGCGATGGCGCTGTCGGTCTTCGCCGTCAGCGGTCCGGTGCCCGTGTCGAGCACGGTCTTGATCTGGCCGTAGGGGTCGCCGCCGACGGAATAGGTGCGCAGATCCTCCGTGGTGCCGATCGAGACGGCACCGCCGACATCGAAATCGGTGCTCTTCACCGAGGTCATGGCCGTGATGCTCAGATCGCCGCCGCTCGCCGTCTTCACGTGGAAGACAGCAGTCGGTGCGTAGACATCGCCCACGACGAAGACCGAAGGCGCAGAATTGCCATTGCGGGCGCCGGAGGTATTCGTGAGGTAGATGTCGCTCTTCACGGCATCGGTGGCGATGCCGCCGGCCGTCAGCGTCGAGAAGGAGACGCCGCGTCCGCCTGCAACGATCGCGGCCGCCGCGGCGTCCGGGCTCTTGGCGTTCTCGGTGGCGATGGCCTGCCGGCGCGTGGTCACGTCGCCGCCGGACGTCACCACGTTGCCGTTCAGGAACGTGCCGCCGTTCGATTCCGGCATCGTGATGCCGCCGATGACGAGGTTCGCCACCGAGTTGTTGGTAATCTCGACCTTCGTGTCTGACGCGGCGTCGAGCTTGCCCGATCCGAGCAGGGCGTCGGCCCGCACGAAGATGCCGCCGGCGCCCGCCGTGAACGGGCTGACCGTGATCGCCTGCACCTGCTTGAAGACCGGAACGAGTACTTCTTTGCCGCTAAAGTCGATCTGGCGCTCAGCCAGACCATCGGCGAGTAGCTCATTCCTGATGCGGTTTACTTCGCCCTGATAATAGGCCTGGAGCGTGCTGTTGTCCTTGTAGGTCGCAAGCCCCTTCGTGGCTTCGTCGAAGGCCGCGATCAGGCTCGACTGCGCGTTGGTGTAGCCCAGGCTGACCGTGATCGGCAGCTTCGGAAGAGTGGCCGAGGCGGAGGTCGCGCCGTTCGCCAGGGAGATCGTGAAGCTCTTCGTCGCGTCATTATCGGCGATCGGGTTGCCGTTCGCGTCGTATTTCTGGCCGTTCAGCTTCACCGTGCCCGTGATCACGGTCGGGGGGTTGCCCCCGGTGCCGCGGGTCAGGTCGTCGAAAACGATCGAGATGTTGCGCGTGATGCCGGTGACGATGTTGCCGTCGACGATCACGGTGCCGACCGAGCCGGTCTGGGCGTCGCCGACCGGCGTGATCGCCGAGCCGCCGAGCGCGCTGTCGATGCCGCCGGCAACCGCCGTCGTCCAATTCGTGCCCTTCATCCGCGCCAGCGCGCCGGCATTGCCCTGCCGGTTCGTGAAGAGGTTCGCGTTACCGGCCGTCTTGATCGTGGCACCGCCATCGACCTTGATCGTGTTGGTCTCGCTCACCCGGATCTTGGCGGCGAGCGTCGAGATCGGGATCGCGCTGCCCGCGAAATTGTCCGTCGTCGCGGAGGTGTCGTAGCTGTCGTCGTAGGCCTTCTTGTTGGTGCCGGCGAAGAAGTCGGCATCGCCGTAGGCGGTGATGTCGGCATTCGCGCCGATGTTGACCGAATTGTCCGGCTTAAGGATCACCGCCGTGCTGCCGACCGCGACAGTCGCCGCGCCGTAGGTCTCGGAGTTCGAGACCGCGTTCGCCGAGCCGTTGCCGTTGGCCGAGAGCGCTAAGTTTCCGAGCGTGAACAGCGTCGCATTGCTGCCGACGTTGACATGGGACTGAAAGTTGCGCGTCTCGATGGTCGAGTAAGCGCCGGCCCCCGAGATCGCGCCGCCAGTGGTCAGGGAGACCTTGTCGTAGGCGTTGATGACGTTGGTCGCCCCCAGGCGAATACCGCCCTGGCTTCCGCCCCGCGCGACGGTGGTCAGGTTCGTTTTCTGACCGGCATTGCTATCGACGGTGACCTTCGTCGTCAGGTCGATGGTGGTGGTGCTGTGCGCCGAGGCGCCGCTGGCGATGCCGCCCGTCGAGCCGACGATGTTGGCCTGTCCGAGCTGCGGCTTGTTCACGGTGTTGGTCGCAGTCGCGACTATGTCGCGTGCCGTCAGGCGGACACCTGCGCCGAAGGTGGCGGCGACGGCATGCGTGACGTCGTTCGTGACGACGGCACCCGCACCGGCGAGCGCACCATAGCTGTCGGTGATCACTTGTCCGTTGATCGTCGCGGTGTGGTCGGCCGCGAGGTAGAACAGGCCGGTGCTGTCGCTGCGCGTCGTCAGGTCGATGGTCACGCCCAGGCCGAGATCGGCCCTGGTGCTGCCGCCCGTGGTGGTGCTGGAGCTCGCGGCCGTGCCAGAGACGAGGCCGCCGCTTCCGGCGACCGACTTGGCGAAGTTGTCGTCGGTCCCCGAAGCGGTGACCGTCATCGAGCCGGCATTGAGCCTGCCCAGCGATGCGACCTTGGCGGCCGTCTCGGTCGCCGAATTGGCCGTAGCGAAGGTGGCGCCGGCCGCAACGAGGCCAACGCTCGCGCTGCTGGCATTCGAGCTCTGCTTGGTCGTGCTCGTCGCCGTGACGGCAACCGCGCCGCTGACGGTGAGCACCGTGCCGACGTCGATCGTGCCGGTGACCTTGCTGGCGTTCTCGGCCGTCGTGACCGTCGAGTTGAGGCCGATCAGGCCGCCGACGGCGCCGGATGCGCTCGCGGTAGCGGATTCCTTACCGGCCTGCTGGGACAGGTTGCCCTGCACCGTAAGGCTCGCCGCGGTGATCGCGACGTTCTTCGTATGGGCATCGACGATCGCTGCGACCTTGGCGAGCGCAACCGAAGCGCCGATCGCCGCAGTGCCGGCATTGATGCCTGAGGCCCGGGCGACGACAGCCGGAAGCGCGGTGGCGAGGACGCTGACATCGCCAGCGGACAGGCTACCACCCTCGATCGCGGCCGTGACCGTCGGCCGTGCCTCGACCGTGGCCACCGAACCGCCGGCGGCGAGGGCGAGCAGGCCGCCTGCCACGGAGATGCTGAGAACCTGCGAATCGACGCTCGTCGTATCCGATGCGCGGACGGAGACGTTGCCCGCAGCGGTCACCTTGCTGTCGTAGATGCCGGCAGTCGTCGTGCTCTTGACGGTGTCGCCGGTGCCGGCGCCGCCGCCGGAGATGGAAATGCCGACGGGCGAGAAATTCGCAGCGAAGGCGGCCGTACGCGCACGGCTCGTCAGGGTCGCCGTTTCGGTCGCGGTCACGTTCACCGCATTGCGGGCGGACAAGCCGTCGTTGACGTTCCTGATCGCGGCCGTGACGCGGTTCTCGATCACGTTGTCGGCCGCGGCGACGGCAATCGCCGCCGAGCCGCCGCCGACGATACCGACCGAAGCCGCGACAGAGGCCGCACCGGTGTCGACGCTGAGCGACGAGGCGTCGCGGGCCGAGACGGTGACGGTCCCGGCCGAGATGCGGCCGTCGGTGCCGTCGCCGTCGATGGTCGCGCTGACCTGCGCGGCGATGCGGTTATGCGTGCCGGCACCCGCGCCGGCGGCGCTGACGGCGATGGCGCCCGCGCTGATCGCGACGGAGCCCGCCAGGATCGTCGCATTGATCGTCTGGCCGGACACGGCCGTGACGTCCAGGTTACCCTGCGCCTCGATCTTCGTGTCCTTCGAGACCGCCTCGATCACGAGGGCGGACGACCGGGCCGAGCCGAGGCTGCTGCCGATCAGGTTCGTCGCGACGCCGACACCGATGCTGGCGCCGACTGCGACGCCGCCGACGCTGGCGCCCGCGGCGATCGCCGCCACCGAAGCCTCGATGCGGCTGTTGTTCGCGGCATTGACCACGATGTCGCCGGAGGCCTTCAGCGTGGCCGCGTTGACCTTGGCGCTCGTGCTGCCACCGATCAGGTTCGTCGCGACGGCACCACCGCCGGCAACCGAGACCGCGACGCCGCCACCCGAGATCGCGGCGGATGCCGCGGCGACCCGGGCCTTGATGCTCGCACCCTCAATGCCGGCAGTGCCCGGATCGTCGGCCGGAACCAGCGCCTCGACGCGGATTCCGCCCGAACGCGCAGTCACGCTGCCGCCGTCGATCACCGCGCTCAGCGCGTTGTCGATGACGTTGAGGGCCGTAGCGACGCCGATCGCTGGAGCCCCGGCAACGCCGCCGAAGGCGGCGGCGACCGCGGCTGAGCCGACATCGACGTTGATTGCGGCCTGATCCTTGGCGCGCACGGTGACGTCCGCTGCCGTGACGCTGCCCGCGCCGACGATCGCCGCCTTCGTGGCGAAGCTGATCGCGTTGCCGGAGAAGCTGCCGGCGCCCGCGACGCCCACGGCCACTGCCGCACCCGTCACCACGGCCGCGGCCGACGCGACGGTGGCATCGATGGTGCTGGCGGACGTCGCGGTGACAGCGACGTTACCCGCCGCATCGACGATCGTGTCGCCGATCACTGCCTCGACCTTGGCGCTGCCGTCTGAGACGAGCGTCGGCTGGTCGAGACGCGAGCCGTCCGCAGCGGTCGTCTTCCAGCTGCCGATGATGTTCTGAGCGCCCGAGAGGCCGATCGCCACCGGCACGCTCGCGACGCCCGCGCCGCCGCCGGCGGCGGCGAGCGAGACCACGGTGGCGTCGATGTCCTGGTTGCTCGTCGCGGCGACGCGGAGTGCCGCGCCGCTGGTGACCTTGTTGAGGGCCGTCTGACCCGTGGCCTTCGCGATCACTGCGCGGGTGCTCGTCGTGATGATGTTGACCGCCGAGGCGCCGCCGCCCGAGACCTGGACGTTGACGGCTCCGGCGCCGCCGAAGCTGAGGGACGCCGCCGAAGCGATCGCCTTGATCGCGCCGCCGCTGGTCGCCTCGACCGAGACGTCTCCGGAGGTCGAGGTGACGCCGGTGTCGGCATTGCCGATCGTCGCCTCGACCGTGTTCCCGATCGTGTTTGTGGCGAAGGACAGGGAGACCGCGACGCCGACGCTGACCGCGCCCGCACCGCTGCCGGCGATGCCGGCCGCGCCGACGGAGGCCGTGATCGTCGAATCGTCCTTGGCGGCGATGGCGATGCCAGCGGCCTTGACGCCGTCGGTGCCGTCGCCGTCGATGGCGGCGCGAGTCTTGACCGCGATGGTGTTGGTCGCGCCGACACCGGCGCCGGCCACACTGACGCCGGCAGCGCCGCCGCCCTGGATCGCGGCGGAGACCGCCGCGACGTCGGCCTTGATGGTCTGGCTCGAGGTCGCACGGATTCCGAGCGTGGAATCCGAATCGAAGCTCGAATTGCTGAGGTAGGCCTGAACCTCGTTGCCGCTGCCAATAACGTTGGACGCGCCGCCGACGCCGACCGAGACGCCGACACCGGCCGCACCGCCGCCGCCGGCAGCGATCGCCGCCGCTACGATCAGCGCCTGGATGTCGGACTTCGACTCCGCAGAGACCGTGGAAGCACCCCCGCGCACCGTCAGACGGCTGTCGGCGACGAAGGCGTTCGTCTTGGTGGTGATGACGTTGCCGGCACCGGCGCCGCCGCCGCTGACCGAGACGCCGGC
>NZ_VRVE01000071.1:0-23145 GCF_008040035.1 Methylobacterium sp. WL9 | reverse complement strand
CCCGATGCGCCCCGCCCAGATCGTTCCCCTCGTCGTCGCCACCGCCCTGTTCATGGAGAACACCGACTCGACGGTGATCGCCACGGCGCTGCCGGCCATCGCCGCGAGCCTCGGCGAGGACCCGATCGCGCTCAAGCTCGCGCTGACCTCCTATCTCGTCAGCCTCGCGATCTTCATCCCGGTCTCGGGCTGGGCGGCCGACCGCTACGGCGCGCGCACGGTGTTTCGCGCCGCGCTCTGCGTGTTCATGGCGGGCTCGCTGGCCTGTGCCGCGTCGAGTTCGCTCCTCGGCTTCGTCGCCGCGCGCTTCCTGCAGGGCATGGGCGGGGCGATGATGGTGCCGGTGGGGCGCCTCGTGATCCTGCGCAGCGTGCCGAAATCCGAGCTCGTCGGGGCGCTCGCCTACCTCACCATCCCCGCCCTGATCGGGCCGGTGCTCGGGCCGCCGCTCGGCGGCTTCATCACCACCTATTTCGACTGGCGCTGGATCTTCTTCATCAACATCCCGATCGGGCTGGCCGGGATCGCCCTCTCGACGATCTACTTCGAGAACCTGCGGGAATCGGAGCGGCCACCCCTCGACGTCGCGGGCTTCCTACTGTCCGGCGCGGGCCTCGCCCTGCTGATGCTGGGGCTCGCCTCGACGGGCAAGCATCTGCTGCCGGCCTGGATCTCGTGGGGCAGCATGGCGGCCGGAGTTATCCTCATCGCCGCCTACCTGCGGCACGCGAAAAGGGTCGTGAATCCGGTGATCCGGCTCGATCTCCTGCGCCACGCGACGTTTCGCGCGGCGGTGACGGGCGGAAGCCTCTTCCGCATCGGCACGGGGGCGATCCCGTTCCTGCTGCCGCTGATGCTGCAGATCGGGTTCGGGCTCGATCCGCTGCGCTCGGGGCTGATCACCTTCGCCGCCGCCGCCGGGGCGCTGCTGATCAAGATCGTCGGCCCGCGCATCCTGCGCAGCTACGGCTTCCGCCGGGTGATGCTGACCAACGCGCTGATCGCCTCGGCCTTCCTCGCGGTCAACGGGCTGTTCACGGCTGAGACGCCGCACTGGCTGATCGTGTCGGTGCTGCTGCTGGGCGGCTGCGTCCGCTCACTGCAATTCACCTGCGTCAACGCCATCGCCTATGCCGACCTCGACAGCCACGAGATGAGCGCGGCGACGAGCCTCGCCAGCGTGGCGCAGCAGCTCTCGCTCAGCCTCGGCGTCACCATCGGCGCCCTGGCGCTCGAAGGCTCGGCGGCTTGGCACGGGCATGCGGGCATCGCGGCGGCGGATTTCGCGCCGGCTTTCTTCACCGTGGCCGTCATTTCGGCTGCCGCGATCCTGCCGTTCCTGCGGCTGGCGCCGGATGCGGGGGCGGAGGTGTCGGGTCAGCGGACTCTGATGACGAAGCCCGCCGACGGCTCACCCGCGACGCTGGCCCCCGTCACGCCGCGGCACGTGCCGGAGCCCGGCCGCCCGAGCGCTTGACCGGCGCCTTCCGGGCCGGGGCCTTCTTCGCCGGATCCTTGGCGCGGGGCCGTACTGGTGCCGCCTCGCCCGAGCGCCAGCCCTGCCAGCTCCAGGCGCCGGGACCGGCCATGGCGTAGATCAGGAAGGCGCCGGCCAGGCCGAGATCCGAGAGCAGGAAGGCGCGCTCGGTGACGGCGGCCGCGCCGGAAAACGCCCAGAACGGGTGCAGCAGGATCGCGAAGGCCGCGACGAACCCGGCCATGGCGAGCCCCGTGATCCGCGGCATCACCCCGAGGACCAGGGCGAGCGGCCCGAAGACCTGGACGATCACGGCCACCGTGGCGAGGGCGTTCGGCGCCGGCAGTCCCGCCCCAGCCAGCGTCACCGCGAAGCCCGAGACGTTGAGCGCCCGCGCGATCCCCGTCGGCAGAAGCGCCGCGGCCATGAGCAGGCGGGCGGCGAGAAACGCACCGTTGCGGGCACGATCGGTCACGGGCGGAACTCCGGAAGCTGGCGATACGGCCGAGCTTCCGGTGTCCGGCTGAAGGCCCGGTTAAGGCTGCGTGGCCGTCCCCATCGGATTACATCGGCGGGCGCAGGCCGTCCTTGCCGACCGCGACGCGCTTGGCGCTGAGCTTGCCGTCTTCGTTGCCGGCGATGACGAAGGCCTTGGCGCCGGGCTTCAGGATCGCCGCGTCGGCCGGCTCGAAGGTCACCACCGGGGCCGAGGCCGGAACGGCGATGGTCTTGGAGCCGTCCGCGCCGTAGCTCACGGTGAGCGTCGTGACGCCACCCGCACCCGCGCTTTTGGCGACCGTGCCGTTGGTCATGGCGCTCTTCACCTTTGGCGCGCCGGCCGTCGTGGCCTTCACGGTGCCGTTCGTCATCGCGCTCTTCACCTTCGGCGCATCGCCCGCGGTGGTGTCCTGGATCTCGTCCCAGGGGTAGTGGCCCTCGCCGGTGCCGCGCATCGCTTCGGGAAACAGCACCACTTCCAGCGCCGTGGGCGGGTTGTCGCCCTTGGTGGCGGTGCCGATGAAGACGCCGTCCTTGATCTGGTCGAGGCTCGACTTCACCACCGAGGCGTATTTCGTGTCCGGCGCCAGCGCGACGGTGGTCGAGCGGCCGTCGTCGGTCTTGAGGACCAGCGTCGTGCCGTCCGCGCTATCGATGGTGCCGCGGACCCGCTCGGGCTGGGGCGCGGCGTAAGCGGCCGTCGACAGCGTGGCCGCGAGGGCGATCGTGGTGAAGCGAAGCATGCGTGTTTCCTGATGGGATGGATGGCTCAGATGGGGCCGGCCCGCGGGCGTTCCACGGGCGAACGGTCGGGGCTGCGTTGCGTCACCCCGAGATGCCGGGCCGAAAAAGCCGTCCGCGCTCGGTCCAGGCTACGACGGCGAGCGTGAGGCTCCCGAGCCCGGCATAGCCGACGCCCACCGGCAGCACGGTGCCGTCGAAGCTCTGGCCGATCACCGAGCCGAAGGCCGCGCCGAGCAGCGTCGTGTAGAAGCCGAGAAAGGACGAGGCGGTGCCGGCGACCTCCCCGACCGGCTGCATCGCCAGCGCCTGGAAGTTCGGCATGGTGAAGCTGATCAGGAACTGGTTCGCGCTCAGCACGGTGAGAAACAGCCACAGCGGCGGGTGGCCATGCCAGGCGAGCCCAATGCCGACCTGCACCAGGGCTACCGCGACGAAGGCGATCAGCCCGGCATGGGAGAGCCAGTGCATGCCGAGCCGCTCGACGAGCCGGGCATTGATCAGCGTCGAGGCGCCCATGGCGCCGGCCACCAGGGCGAAGGCCGCCGGGAACCAGCCGCCGAGCCGGTAGAGCCCGGAATCGAAGACCTGCTCGGCCGAGCCGACATAGCCCATGATGCAGCCGACCATCAGCCCGAGCGCCGTGCCGTAGCCCAGCGTCGCGCGGCTGCGGATTGTCAGGCGCAGGGCCTGCCCCATCGCCGTCAGCGAGAGCGGCCGGCGGTATTCCGGGTGAAGCGTCTCCGGCATGCGCAGCGTGAACCAGACGGCCAGGACGCCGCCGAGCGCCAGCATCGACACGAACACCCAGACCCAGGACCCGAACAGCAGCATCGCCTGCCCGAGCGCCGGGGCGAGCATCGGCACGATCAGGAACACCATGGTGATCAGCGACATCACGCTGGCCATGGCGCGCCCGGCATAGCGGTCGCGCACGATGGCCAGCGACAGCACACGCCCGCCGGCCGCGCCGACGCCCTGCAGGATGCGCGCGGCGAGCAGCCAGCCGAAGGACGGGCTGAACATCGCGAGCACCGTCGCCCCGAGATACACGCACAAGCTGACGAGCAGCACCTTGCGCCGCCCGAGGGAATCGGAGAGCGGCCCGTAGAGAATTTGGCCTGCGCCGAAGCCGATCATGTAGACGTAGATCAGGAACTGCAGGCTGTTCGGATCGGCGACCGAAAAGCGCTCCCGGATCGCGGGGAAGGCCGGCAGCAGGTTGTCGATCGAGATCGCGGTCACCGCCATCATCAGCGCGACGATGCCGACGAATTCGCGAAAGCCCGGGCCGTGTGCCGGGTGCGGGGCCTGTTCGATCGAGGGGTCGGGCCGGATCGACCGGAAGGGTGCTGTCACGATCGCGCCTTGCGATGTTGGCTCGTTGCTGGTGTAGCCTTTACCGGTGGCGGGAGCCGGGCGGGTCGCCCGTCCCGCAGGGCTGCCCCGTGCGGACGCGGCGTCGCAGCCCGGATCTGGTACCAACGGCCGTAAGCTTCGGCTCTTCAAGCCGCCGGCCGTTGGCAAGCGCGAATGCGCGTCGCCGCTTATGCGGCGGGCAGCCCTGAAGGCGTCAGCCGTAGGGGCCACTGGTATGAGAAGGACTGACGATGACCGACCGACGCGGGGCCAGCGGGGGCCTGCGAGGCGACCTCAAGCAGCGGGTGAAGACCGGGCGCGGACGCACCCTGTCGCAGAAGCGCTGGCTCGAGCGCCAGCTCAACGACCCCTACGTGGCGCGGGCCAAGCGCGAGGGCTACCGCTCGCGCGCCGCCTTCAAGCTCATCGAGATCGACGAGCGCTTCAACCTGCTGAAGCCCGGACAGAAGATCGTCGACCTCGGCGCCGCCCCCGGCGGCTGGTCGCAAGTCGCCGCGAAGAAGATCGGGGCCGAAGGCTACGTCGTCGGAATCGACCTGCTCGAGATCGAACCGATGTCCGGCGTCGAGTTCATCATGCTCGACTTCCTCGATCCGACCGCCCCCGGCCTCCTCACCGATCTCCTCGGCGGCCCGGCCGACCTCGTCCTGTCGGACATGGCCGCCAACACCACCGGCCACAAGAAGACCGACCACCTGCGCATCATCGGCCTCGCCGAAGTCGCCGCAGAGTTCGCCCGCGAGATCCTGGCGCCGGGCGGCGCCTACCTCGCCAAGGTGTTCCAGGGTGGCACCGAGGGCGACCTGCTCGCCGACCTCAAGCGTGACTTCGCCAGCGTCCGTCACGTCAAGCCGAATGCGAGCCGGGCGGATTCGAGCGAGCTCTACGTGCTGGCGACGGGGTTTCGCGGACGTACGGAAACAGCGACGCCCGACCCGGAGTGAGGTCGGGCATCGGGTGGCCAGCGAATGATCAGCGCTTGACCGTGACCGGCCCGTTCATCCCCGGCCAATCCGAGTAACCGTTGGCGCCGCCGCCGTACCAGTACGGCTTCGGCGCCTCGGCGAGCGGTGCCCCGGAGGCGAGGCGCGGCACGAGGTCCGGGTTGGCGATGTAGGGCCGGCCGAAGCTGAACAGGTCGGCACGGCCCTCGGCGAGTTCCTTCTCGGCGAGCTCCAGCGTGTTCTGGTTGTTGCCGATATAGGCGCCCTTGAAGCGCCGACGCAGGTCGAGGAAATCGACGCCGTCCGGCACGTCGCGGGTCTGCTGCGTCACGCCCTCGATGGTGTGGATGTAGAGCAGGCCGTAGGCGTTGAGCGCGTCGACATAGGTGCCGAAGGTCTCGTGCGTGGTCGAATCGAGCGGGGTCTCTCCGGGCTGCGTCGTGGCGGGCGAGAGGCGGATGCCGACGCGATGGCCGCCGCCCCATGCCTCGGTCACGGCCTTCACCACCGCAAGCGGGAAGCGCAGGCGGTTCTCGATGGAGCCGCCGTACTGGTCGGTCCGCTTGTTCGTGGAATCGCGGACGAACTGCTCCAGAAGGTAGTTGTTCGCCGAGTGGATCTCGACGCCGTCAAAGCCGGCGCGCTTCGCGTTCTCGGCGGCACGGCGGTAATCCTCGACGATGCCGGGGATCTCGTCGGTCTCCAGGGCGCGCGGGGTGACGTGCTCCTTCATGCCGCCTTCGGTGAAGGCGGTGCCGGTCGGCTTGATCGCCGAGGCCGAGACCGGGAGCCGGCCGTTGGGCTGCACGTCCGGGTGCGAGATCCGGCCGGTATGCCAGAGCTGGAGGAAGATCCGGCCGTCGTTGGCGCGGACCGTCGCCGTGATCTTCTGCCAACTCTCGACCTGCGCATCGGTCCAGATGCCCGGGGTGTAGGCGTAGCCGACGGCCTGGGGCGAGATGTTCGTCGCCTCCGAGATGATCAGCCCGGCATTCGCGCGCTGGCCGTAATAGTCCTGGGCGAAGTCCGGCGGCACGCCCTGGGTCGACGAGCGGCTGCGCGTCAGCGGCGCCATCACCACGCGGTTCTTCAGGTGGAGGTCGCCGAGGGTGTAGGGCTGCAGAACGGGGCTGTTGGACATGCGGTGTCGGTGTTCCTTGGTTGCGGTGGATCGAGCGGTCGCGCGGCGGAACTGAGCCTCGCCAGGCGACCGGTCGGTTCGTTCAGTGCTGGCTCAACTCGCCTTCAGCCCGTCGAGTTCATCGAGGCCGCCGCCATCGGCATAGGCCGTCTTGAAGCTCTCGCGTGTCTTCCAGCGCTGCCAGAAGCGGTCGAGCTGCTCGAAGCGCTCGTCCAGCGGCGTGGCGCAGACCGGATATTTCGAGAAGGCGATCGCCGTGCAGAGCGTGATGTCCGCGAATGTCGGTTGGTCGCCCCCGAGCAGCCAGTCGCGCCCGTCGGCGAGGTGGCGGTCCACCAGTCCGGCATGACTGAGCGCCTCCTTGCGGCAGTGCTCGCCCCATTGCGGGTTGGAGGTCAGCTCCAGCTTGGGTCCGAGGCCCTGGTGCAGCACGTGGAACATCGTCGTGATCCGATAGAGGATCTGCACCCAGATCCGGTCGTCCCACATCGCGTCCTGCGCCTGTTCCAGCGCCGTCCCGCCCATGATGGCCCGGCCGGGAAAGCTCTGGTCGAGATAGCGGGCGATGGCCGCGCTCTCGGAGAGCGTGCCGCCGCCGGGAAGCTCCAGCGTCGGCGTCTCGCCCCAGGGGTTGCGTTTCAGGTGCCGCCATCCGCGCTGCTCGCCGGCGGGTGCCATGGCGAGCAGCCGCTCCTCGACCCGGTCGGCGATGCCCTTCTCGTGGATGAGAAGGCGCACCCGCTGCGGGTTCGGGAAGACGGAGGGCGACGTGTAGAGCGTCAGCCTGTCCATGACTGCCTCAGGCGACCGTCAGGCCGACATCGACGTTGCCGCGCGTGGCGTTCGAGTACGGGCAGATCTGGTGCGCGGCGTCGACGAGCGACTGTGCCTCGGCCTTGTCGAGGCCCGGCAGGGTGATGGTGAGGTCGGCGGTGATGCCGAAGCCGCCCTCCGAGCGCGGGCCGATGCCGACCTTGGCGGTGACGGTGGTGTCGGCCGGGATCTTGGCCTTGGCCTGGGCGCCGGCGACCTTCAGCGCGCCGAGGAAGCAGGCTGCATAGCCCGAAGCGAAGAGCTGCTCGGGGTTGGCGCCCGGACCGCCTGCGCCGCCGAGTTCCTTCGGGGTCGAGAGCTTCACCTCGAAGCTGCCGTCCTCTGTCTTGGCCGAACCGTCGCGGCCGCCATTGGCGGTGGCAGTGGTGCGGTATTTCACGTCGACGGTCATGCTGGACTCCCTGGATTCCGGTCGGGGCCGGATCGGCGTCATGAGCCGGTGCCCCGTCTCGTCCAAGGCTTTATAGATTGCGCGCAATTTAGTTACGTGCGCTGGCGCACATGGACGATGCCGATCGGCTTTGGGTGCGATCAACGCACGCCGACGCGCCTCAGGACTTCATCCGGACATAGGTCCCCGGGGCCGGGCCGAGGGAGGGCAGGGGACCTTCGCCGGGGATGCGGGCGGGGACGCGCTCGGGCGCCTGGGCCTCCAGCCATTTGAACCAGTAGGGCCACCATGAGCCCTCGTGCTCGGTCGCGGCCTGGACCCAGTCCTCGAACCGGCCCTTGGCCGGCCCCCCGGTGCGGAAGCCGTATTTCGCTTTCTTGCCCGGCGGGTTGACCACGCCGGCGATGTGGCCGGAGCCGGCCAGCACGTAGTCGACCTTGCCGCCGAACTTGCCCGACCCTTCGAACACCGAGAGCGCGGGGGCGATATGGTCCTCGCGGGTGGCGAGGTTGAAGATCGGCACCTTCACCTTCTTGAGGTCGAGCTTGACGTTGCCGAGGACCATCTGGCCCTTCGCCAGCGTATTGTTGAGGTAGCAGTTGCGCAGGTAGAACGAGTGGTTCGCCTCCGGCATCCGCGTGGAATCGGCGTTCCAGTAGAGCAGGTCGAAGGGCAGCGGCGCTTTCCCTTTCACGTAGTTGTTGACCACGTAGCTCCAGATCAGGTCGCTGGGCCTGAGCATGTTGAAGGCGCTCGCCATGCGGGAGCCGTCGAGGTAGCCGCGCTCCTTCATGCGCTCCTCGATGATCTGGATCTGCTCCTCGTCGGCGAAGACCTTGAGGTCGCCGGCATGGGTGAAGTCGACCTGCGTCGTCAGGAAGGTCGTGCTCTTGATCCGGGTGTTGCCGCTGGCGGCCTGCGCCGCCATCGTCACCGCGAGCAGCGTGCCGCCGACGCAGTAGCCGGCGGCCGAGACCTCGGTCTCGCCGGTGGCGATGCCGATCTGGTCGATCGCCGTCTCGATGCCCTCGCGCATGTAGGACTCGAAGTCCTTGTCGCGGTGGCGCTCGTCGGGATTGACCCAGGAGATCACGAAGACCGTCAGCCCCTGGGAGACCATCCAGCCGATCAGGCTCTTCGTCGGATTGAGGTCGAGGATGTAGAACTTGTTGATCCAGGGCGGCACGATCAGGAACGGGCGCTTGAGCACCGTCTCGGTCTTCGGCGCGTACTGGAGCAGCTCCATCAGGTCGTTGCGGTAGACGACCTCGCCCGGCGTCACTGCGACATCCACACCGAAGGTGAACGCGGTCACGTCGGTCTGGCGCACGCGCAACTCGCCGCCGCCGGCCTCGATGTCCTCGGCCAGCATCTTGAGGCCGCGCACGAGGTTCTCGCCGTTCTCCGCCAGCGTGTGCCGCAGGAGCTCGGGGTTGGTCATCACGAAGTTCGAGGGCGAGTAGGCCGCCAGGATCTGGCGCAGGTAGAATTCGGCCTTGTGGCGGGTGCGCGCGTCGATACCCTCGGCGTTCTCGACGAGGCCTTCGGCCCAGCGCGCCGTGATGAGATAGCTCTGCTTGATGAAGTCGAAGACCGGGTTCGTCGTCCATTCCGGGTCGGCGAAGCGCTTGTCCTTCGGATCGGTGGCGATGGCGGGCGCCGGGGCCTCGCCCTGCATCCGGCTCCAGGTCGAACCCCACAGGGCCATGAAGGCCTCGGAGAGCTGGGCCTGCGCCGCCATCGCCCGCTGCGGATCGCTCATCCAGGTCTCGGCGACCTTGCCCAGCGTGCGGGTGATGTCGCCCATCTCGTCGGAGGGGTTGGCGTTGCCGCGCCCGTTCGCCTTGCCCTCCAGCGGCGCGAGATAGCTCGCCGACATGCGCCCGAACCCCTCGGCCAGGGCCGCGGCGTTGCGGGAGATCGCTTCCAGATCCGGTTGGACCGGCTTCGGAACGTCCGACACGCGTTTGATCCTCCCTGATCGGCTCTCTCCCGCCTCTTGGACGACCAAGCGGCGGTGGGCCTCGTTTCGGACAAATTAGCGCTTCACCCGAACATGTCGCCAGTCCGCCGGACAATGTCCAGATCGCGCAGCCCATGCTTTCGCCCAGACTCTTCGGACTTCTCGCCCTGAGCCTGCCTATCCTGGGCGCGGCGGGCTGCTCCGGCGACGTGAATCCGATGAAGGAGGCCTTCGTCGGCGCCGGATACGGGCCGAAGAAGGTCGACGCGCCGGACTTCGTCGAGACCTCCCGCCGCACCGACCGGACCTACATGCCGGTCGGCCAGGACGAGCCGAAACGCGCGATCCGCGCCCGCTCCTCCGAGGCCCAGAAGAGCCTCGAAGCGGATCTCGAGGGCGCACGCACCCGCAACGAGGCGCGCGGCAGGACGGCGGAGGGCGCGGCCAAGGGCATCGCCAAGGGACTCAAGCCGGCCGAGCTTCCACCCGAGTAGCGCCGCGGCACCCGCGCCACACGCGACATTCGAAAAGCGGTGGTTGCAGGCTTTCGGAGTCGGCGTGGGCGAACGTCGATGGTATGAGACGCGATTCACCGCCGCTCGCGAAAGGCGGGCTCCCGCTGGGAGGCCCGCGCGCCCCGGACGCCAAGAACGCCATGACCGATTTTCACCGCATCAAGCGCCTGCCCCCTTACGTCTTCGAGCAGGTCAACCGGATCAAGGCGCAGGCCCGCGCCAACGGCGCCGACATCATCGATCTCGGCATGGGCAACCCCGACCTCGACGCCCCCAAGCACGTCATCGCCAAGCTCTGCGAGACGGCCGGTCGCCCGCGCACCGACCGCTACTCGGCCTCCAAGGGCATTGCCGGGCTTCGGCGGGCCCAGGCCGGCTACTACCAGCGCCGCTTCGGCGTGAGCCTGAACCCCGATACGCAGGTCGTGGCGACGCTCGGCTCCAAGGAGGGCTTCGCCAACATGGCGCAGGCGATCACCGCGCCGGGCGACGTGGTGATCGTGCCGAACCCGAGCTACCCGATCCACGCCTTCGGCTTCCTGATGGCCGGCGGCGTCGTCCGCTCCGTTCCCGCCGAGCCGACGCCCGCGATGTTCCCGATCCTGGAACGCGCGATGCTGCATTCGATCCCGAAGCCCGTGGCGCTCGTGGTCTGCTACCCGTCGAACCCGACGGCCTATGTCGCGACCCTCGATTTCTACACGGAGCTCGTCGCCTTCGCGAAGAAGCACGAAATCATCCTGCTCTCCGACCTCGCCTATGCCGAGGTCTATTTCGACGACAAGGCACCCCCGCCCTCGGTGCTGCAGGTGCCCGGCGCCATCGACGTGACGGTGGAGTTCACCTCGCTCTCGAAGACCTATTCGATGGCCGGCTGGCGCATGGGCTTCGCGGTGGGCAACGAGCGCCTGCTCGCGGCGCTGACGCGGGTGAAGTCCTACCTCGATTACGGCGCCTTCACGCCGATCCAGGTCGCGGCCACCGCCGCACTGAACGGCCCGGACGACTGCATCAAGGAGATGCGTGCGATCTACAAGAAGCGCCGCGACGCGCTGGTCGAGTCCTTCGGCAAGGCCGGCTGGGTGATCCCGCCGCCCCAGGCCTCGATGTTTGCCTGGGTGCCGATCCCGGAGAAGTACAAGCCGCTGGGCAGCCTCGAATTCTCGAAGCTCCTGCTGGAGAAGTCGGACGTCGCGGTCGCTCCCGGCATCGGCTTCGGCGAGCACGGCGACGACTACGTCCGCATCGCGCTGGTCGAGAACGAGCAACGCATCCGCCAGGCCGCCCGCAACGTCCGACGCTTCTTCGATACCGCGGACAAGACGCTGCACAACGTGGTGCCGCTGCAGAAGGCGGTGTGAGCTAGCGCCCGCCCTCTCCCCGCACGCGGGGAGAGGGCCACGGACCCCTTGTCGGGTCCGTGGCAAGCGGAGGCGAAGCCGAAGCGAAGGTGAGGGGGCGACTCCGGAAGAGGTTTATCCGGCACCGCCCCCTCACCTTCGGCTGCCGCCTCGCCGTGCCCCGGCAAGGGGCACGGCCCTCTCCCCGCAAGCGGGGCGAGGGGATGCAAGCAACCCGAACAGACAATCTTGAGAGTAGGTCTTGCTGAGAGCGGGTCTCGGCGGAGGCTCACGCCCCCGCCTCCTCCCCCAGCGTCTCTTCGATGTAGAGCTGCGCCAGCAGCACCTTGATCACCGCCATCAGCGGCAGGGCCAGGGCGATACCCCACAGGCCGAACAGCACGCCGAGCAGGAGCTGCCCCGCAAAGATCGTGGCGGGGGGGATGTCGAGGGCGCGCTTCTGGATGAACGGCGTGAGGCCGTAGCTCTCCAGGGTCTGCACCGCGAGATAGACGCCAAGCGCCCCGAGCAGCGCATTGACGCCCGAGGCGAGGCTGGCGAGCAGGATGACCACGCCGGCCAGGAGCGGGCCGACGGTGGGGATGAAGGCGAGCAGCCCCGCCTGCAAGCCGAGGATCAGCGAGCCGCCGATGCCGAGGAAGGCGAGACCGCCCCAGGTGCAGAGGAAGATTACCGCCATGGTGATGAGCTGGCCGAACAGCCAGTGCCGCAGCGTCTCGCCCATGCCGTCGAGCACCTGGCCGCCGCGCTCGCGCCGGTGCGGCGGCAGGAAGCGCACCACGCCGTTGCGGTAGCTGCCGGGATCGGCCGCCACCGAGACACCGAGGAAGACGATCACCAGGCCGTTGCCCAGCGCGTTGAACAGTTCGAGCAGGACGGTCGCCGCCGGGCCGAGCACGCTGCCGGCATCCGACAGCAGCGAGCCGGGGCTCTTCAGCGCGCCTGAGGCGAAGCCGCTGAGGCCGCCCTTCGGCTCGTCGTCGCCTTTCGGCTTCGGCTGCCCGGCCTCACCGGTCCCCTGCAGGGCTTCGAGCTTGTCGAGGCTGACGCCGTGATCCTTGAGCCAGTCGCGGATGGTGCCCGACTGGTTCTGGATGGTCTGGCCGAGCTCGCGCCCCTGCTGCGCGATGGTGGCGCCGCCGACTGCGCTCATGCCGACGAGGAAACCGGCAACGGCGAGGCTCGCGATCAGCAGGCGCAGGGCGCGCGGGATCGGCAGGACGTATTTGAGGCCGCGGGTGAGCCCGTCGAGGAAAACGCCGAGAAGGACGCCGGCGAAGATCAGCAGCAGCGTCGCCGAGGCGAGCCAGCACAGCGCGAGCAGCGCCACGAAGGCCACGACCGCGATGCCCGAGCCGACCAGCGGGCGTGCGCCGCGCCAGGGGCCGACAGGGCCGTCAGCCGTCTTCACGCCGGATTCCTGGATCGCCATGGGCCTGCATACGCCTTCCGCCGGTCACGCCGGCGCGGGCGGCATGGACGCAAATCGGGCGCGCGTCCATCATCCCTCCGACGCCGGCTGCGACCATCCCTCCGCAGCCTTGGCATCGTGCTCTGTCGCCTCGACCCAGCCGCCGGTGGTGCCGTCGGCGAGGTGCTCGCGCTTCCAGAAGGGCGCGCGCGCCTTGAGGTAGTCCATCAGGAAGCTCGCCGCCGCGAAGGCCGCCGTGCGATGCGCCGAGGCGGTGACGACGAGCACGATGCCTTCGCCCGGCCGGATCAGGCCGTGGCGGTGGATCACGCGGACGGCCTGGATCGGCCAGCGCCCCTCGGCCTCTTCGACCACGCGCTCGATCTCGGCCTCGGCCATGCCGGGATAGTGCTCGAGTTCGAGCGCCCGGAGCCGGCCGTTCTCGTCGCGACAGAGGCCCGTGAAGCTCACCACGGCCCCGGCGCGGCCGTTCGTCGAGGACTCGATCGCCGCGAGTTCGGTGGCGACGTCGAAGGGATCCGGCCGGATGCTGACGCGGCTCATGCTGTCCTCGAAACGCGGCTGCGGGATACCGCTCCCGTGCATGCGCCTATATGTCTGCGCTCGGTCTGCAGTGCCATGCGCCCGGACCCAGACTCAAGGACGCTTCTCGTGACGCCCGACCTGATCCTCCCCTACGACGGCGTGCTGCCGACCTTTTCCGCCCGGCCGGTCTGGTGCGGCACGGGCAGTACGGTGATCGGCACGGCGGCGATCGGCGCGCAGGCCTGGCTCGGCGACGACAGCGTGATCCGCGCCGACGGCCAGACCGTCACCGTCGGCGACCGCTTCTGGCTCGGCACCCGCTCCACGGTCCACATCGCCACCGACACCCTGGCGACGGTCGTCGGCGACCGGGTAACGGTGGGCCGCAACGCCGTGGTCCATGCCTGCACGGTGGGCTCGGATGTGGTGATCGAGGACGACGTGATCGTGCTCGACGGGTCGGTGGTCGGAGACGGCGTGCTGATCGAGGCGGGGGCCACGGTGTTTCCGCGCTCGACGCTCGAGGCCGGCCACGTCTATGCCGGCAGCCCGGCCAAGCGCCAGCGCCCGATCACACGCGAGGAGATCGCCGAGCGCGCCGAGCGCCTGCGCGAAGCGGCGGCCACGTCGCCCGCGCCGACCGTGGGCGATGCGCCGGAGACGGAGGAGACGGTGTTCGTCGCCCGCACCGCGCGGCTCTCGGGCCGGATCCTGCTCGGAGCCGGATCGAGCGTGCTGTTTTCCTGCGCCCTCGAAGCCGAGGTCGGGCCAATCGTGGTCGGGGCCGACACCAACATCCAGGACAACACGGTGATCCGCACCCGCGGCGAGGGCGTGGTGATCGGGCGCGACACCACCATCGCCCACAACGTGCGCATGGCCGATTGCCGCATCGGTGCCCGCAGCCTCGTCGGCATCGGCTGCGTGATCGCGCCGGGCACGGTCGTCGCCGACGACGTCCTGCTCGCGGGCGGCGCCACCACCGATCCGGGCCAACTCCTCGACAGCGGCCACCTCTGGGGCGGCCGCCCCGCCCGCATCCTCGCCCCACTCGACGCGGGCAAGCGCACGATGATGGCGAAGATCGTCGAGGGGTATTGCGCGCACGGGCGCGAGTATCGGCAGCTGCAGGCGGGCGAGGTGGTGTAACCCCACTTACCGGCCCTCATGCTGAGGAGCCGCAGCGTAGCGGAGGCCTCAAAGCACCCCTGCCCCTATCCGTGCATCGCTTCGCCATTGGATCGGCGTTCAGGGGTCCTTCGAGCCTGCTGCGCAGCATCTCGGGATGAAGAGGGGAGTGGTTGCCGGAGGCTGGCTTCCTCCCTCACATCGGTCCCGTAACATCCCCCAAAAACCGCCCCACCAGCATCCGCGCCAGCACCCGCGGCGAGTCCGGCACCAGCACCGCGAGCTTGTTCGAGGTCGAGAGCGAGGCGATGCCGTGCAGGCCGGCCCAGAGGGTCGCGACGGCCTGCCGGCGTTCGGTCGCGTCGGGCAGGAGCTGCTGCAGCACCGTGTCGACGAGGCCGGTCGCCTGCGACAGGGCCTCGGCGTACCAATCGGGAAACGGTACGTCGGGGGCGGCGACATGCTCGAACACGAGGCTCCAGACCCGCGGGTCCGCGGCGACGAAGACGAGGTATGCGTCCGCCAGCGCCAGCGCATTGTCTCGCGGTGGCTGTGCCGGATCGATCGCACCTTCGAGCGTCGCGCAGAGGCGGCGGAAGGTGCGGGCGTTGACCCGCAGGATCACCTGATCGAGGTCGCCGACCGCGTTGTAGATCGAGTTCGGCGCGTAGCCGATCGCCGCCGCGAGCCGGCGCATCCCGAGCCCGCGAAAGCCCTCGTTGCGCACGAGGCTCTCGGCCGCCTGGGCGACCATCTCGATAAAGCCTTCGCGGTCGTGCTCGCCCCGCGGTCCCGCGGCCCGTTTGCCCTGTCCCATGCCGTCTCCTCGATGTTGGCGTGGCCGCATCGTCTTCACGCGAATTGGCGGCCACTCCGCTCGAAAATGCGCTCGCAGCGTAGAAGAACCGCGCAACAACAGAACCTTAGGACCTGCCGGCGCATCCTGCGGAATGGCTGTCCGGCGTGCGGCGACGCACGCATCGGGCGGGATAGATTGCACGACGTGCAAGATCAAGTTGCCGGCCGCGCCGAACCGCGTATTTTGAACAACGTGCAAACTATCTGACGGCCCGATCGCAGGGCGCGTCGGACAGGCTGGATTTGACGCCCAAGCTATCGCCGGGCAGTCATGGGCCAGCCGGGAGAGAGGTCCATGTTCGCTTCCCTGATGACGACGCGGCGGTTCGCACCGCTGTTCTGGTGCCAGTTCTTCTCGGCCTTCAACGACAACTTCCTCAAGAACGCGCTCGCGTTGCTGATCCTGTTCAAGGTCGGCGAGACCGGCACCGATCCGGGCCATGGCGGGATTCTGGTCACGCTGGCGAGCGCCGTGTTCATCGGCCCGTTCTTCGTGCTGTCGGGCCTCGGCGGCCAGCTCGCCGACCGCTACGACAAGGCGGTCCTGGCCAAGCGCCTGAAGTTCGCCGAGATCTTCGCCGCGTTGCTCTCGGTGCTCGGCTTCTGGCTGCAATCGGTGCCGCTGCTGTTCGCCTCGCTCGGCACCTTCGGCATCATCGCGGCGCTGTTCGGCCCGATCAAATACGGCATCCTGCCCGATCACCTGAAGCGCGAAGAACTCACCGCCGGCAACGCGCTGGTCGAGGCCGCGACCTTTTTGGCGATCCTGCTCGGCACCATCACCGCCGGCCTCGCCATGGCGATGGGCGGCCACGCCCTGGGGCTCGGCGCCGGGCTGATGACGTTTGCGATCCTGTGCTGGCTCGCCGCCCGCCAGATCCCGCGCACCGGCGAGGGCGACCCGACCCTCAAGGTCGACGCCAACATCGCCCGTTCCACGGTCGGGCTACTGCGCGACCTCTGGTCCGACACGCGGCTCTGGCGCGGCTCGATCATCGTGAGCTGGTTCTGGCTCGTCGGCGTGGTGGTGCTCTCGCTGCTGCCGGTGCTGGTGCGCCAGACGCTCAACGGCACCGAGATCGTCGCCACCACGCTGCTCGCGGTCTTCTCCATCGGCATTGCGATCGGTTCGGCCCTGGCCTCGTGGCTGGCGAGCGGCCGCATCGTCCTGCTGCCGACGCCGGTCGGCGCGATCCTGATGGGCCTGTTCGGCCTCGACCTCGCCTGGACCGTCTCCCAGGCGGTGCCGGCCGTGGGCGAACCGATCGGCGCGCTCGCCTTCCTCTCCGACCCGACCGGTATCCGTCTGCTTGTCGACTTCGCCGGCCTCGCCATCGCCGGCGGCCTCTACATCGTGCCGTCCTTCGCCGCCGTGCAGGCCTGGACGCCGAAGGAGAAGCGCGCCCGGGTCATCGGCGCCGTCAACGTGATCACCGCCGCCTTCATGGTCGGCGGCACCCTGGCGCTGGCCGCGCTCCAGGCGGCCGGCCTCACGATGGGGCAGCTCTTCGCCCTCATCGCGGTGCTGAACCTCGTCGTCGGCGTGATCGTGTTCAAGATCATGCCGACGAGCCCGTTCCGCGACTTCCTGTCGATCTTTTTCCGGGCTTTCTACCGCCTCGAGGTGAAGGGCCTGGAGAACGTCGAGAAGGCCGGGCCGAACGCCATTATCGCGCTGAACCACGTCTCGTTCCTCGACGCGCCGCTGGCCCTCTCGCTGCTCGACCAGGAGCCGGTCTTCGCCATCGACCACGGTATCGCCCAGCGCTGGTGGGTGAAGCCGTTCCTGAGGGTCACCAAGGCGATGCCCCTCGACCCGACCCGGCCGCTCGCCACCCGCACCCTGATCAACGCGGTGAAGAACGGCGAGACGCTGATCATCTTCCCCGAAGGACGCCTCACCGTCACCGGCAGCCTGATGAAGGTCTATGACGGCGCCGGCCTGATCGCCGACAAGTCCGGTGCCATGGTGGTGCCGGTGAAGATCGACGGCCCGGAACAGACCATCTTCTCGCGGCTCTCGCGCCTGCAGGTGCGCCGCCGCTGGTGGCCGAAGGTCACCGTGACGATCATGGAACCGGTGAAGCTCGCGGTCGATCCGGAGCTGAAAGGCAAGAACCGCCGCCGCGCCGCAGGCGCTGCCCTCTACGACATCATGTCGGACCTGATGTTCGAGACCACGAACATCGACCGCTCGGTGATGTCGGCCTTGATCGAGGCGGGCGACCGCCACGGTTGGCGCCGCGTCGCGCTCGAAGACCCGGTCACCGGCACGATGAGCTATGCGCGCCTCGTAATGGGCGCCAACATCCTCGGCCGCAAGCTGATGCCGCTCGCTGCCGAGGGCAAGACCATCGGGCTGATGCTACCGAACGCCAACGGCGCGGCCGTCACCTTCTTCGCGCTCGCCAGCGCCGGCCGCGTGCCGGCGATGATCAACTTCTCCGCCGGCTCCGCCAACGTGCTCTCGGCCTGCAAGGCGGCGCAGGTCGACACCATCGTCACCTCCCGCGCCTTCATCGAGAAGGGGCGGCTCGGGAGCCTGATCGAGGGGCTCGCGGGCAAGGTGAAGCTCGTCTATCTCGAGGACGTGCGCGCCACGGTCACCACCGGCGACAAGCTCAGGGGCCTGATCGCGCCCCGCAAGCCGCTGGTGAAGCGCAAGGGCTCCGACCCGGTCGCGGTGCTATTCACCTCCGGCAGCGAAGGCACGCCGAAGGGCGTGGTGCTCGCCCACCGCAACATGCTGGCGAACACCGCCCAGGCTGCCGCGCGCATCGATTTCGGCCGCACCGACAAGGTCTTCAACGTCCTGCCGGTGTTCCACGCCTTCGGGCTGACGGCGGGGCTGGTGCTGCCGCTGGTCTCCGGCGTGCCGGTCTATCTCTACCCGTCGCCGCTGCATTACCGGATCGTGCCGGAGCTGATCTACGGCTCGAACGCCACGTATCTCTTCGGCACCGACACCTTCCTCACCGGCTACGCCAAGGCCGCCCACCCCTACGACCTGCGCTCGCTGCGCTACGTCGTGGCCGGTGCCGAGAAGGTGAAGGATTCGACCCGCAAGACCTGGAGCGAGAAGTTCGGCCTGCGCATCCTGGAGGGCTACGGCGTCAGCGAGTGCGGGCCGGTGGTCGCGCTCAACACGCCGATGTTCAACCGCTTCGGCACGGTTGGCCGCATCCTGCCTGGCATCGAGACGCGGCTGGAGAGCGTGCCCGGCATCGAGGAGGGCGGCCGGCTCTCGGTGAAGGGGCCGAACATCATGCTCGGCTATTACCGCGCCGAGAAGCCCGGCGTGCTCGAACCGCCGCCGGGCGGCTGGCACGACACCGGCGACATCGTCGCGATCGATGCCGAGGGGTTCGTCACGATCAAGGGCCGCGCCAAGCGCTTCGCCAAGATCGCCGGCGAGATGATCTCGCTCGCCACCGTCGAGACCCTCGCGGCCGAACTCTGGCCGGACGCCCCGAGCGCGGTGGCCGCCGTGCCCGATGCCCGTAAGGGCGAGCGGCTGATCCTGTTCACCGAGGCCAAGGGCGCGACGCGGCCGGCCTATCAGGCCTTCGCCAAGTCGAAGGGTGCGCCCGAACTCGCGGTGCCGGCGGAGGTCGTGGTCCTCGAAAAACTGCCGATGCTCGGCAGCGGCAAGGTCGACCAGGTCGGCGTGACCAAGCTCGCGAAGGAGCGCTCCGAGACCTCGCAGGCGGCCTGAGCGCCGGAGCGATCCGTCGATCCCCGAAACCCGGCTCGCAGCGCGCGAGCCGGGTTTTTTCGTGCCGATATGAGGACGCTTGAAATTCGATCGTATTTCGATATATCTAATATATCGACATATCGAAACACGATCGGAAGGCATCATGCATCCCCGTTTCCAAGACCCCCGCCAGGATTGGTACTTCGCCCGCCACCAGCACGACGACGACCGTCCCTTCGGCGGTCCGACCCGTCACCGCGGCCCCGGGCGGCACGGCGGTCCCGGCCGCTTCTTCGGCCACGGCGACCTCCGCCTCGTCGTGCTCAACCTGATCGCGGAGAAGCCCTGCTACGGCTACGAGATCATCAAGGCGATCGAGGAGCGCGTGGGCGGCGCCTACAGCCCGAGCCCGGGCACGATCTACCCGACGCTGACCATGCTGCAGGACCTCGGCCACGTGACCGTCAGCGACGGCGACGGCGCCAAGAAGCTGCACACCATCACCGCCGAGGGCCGCGCCTATCTCGACGCGCACCGCCCGACCCTCGACGCGCTCATGGAACGCATGGACGAATCCGGTCGCCGGCACGGCGGCGGCCCCGCTCCGCAGATCGTGCGGGCGATGGAGAACCTGAAGCTGGCGCTGCGCCTGCGCCTGTCGCGCGGACCGCTCGACGAAGAGCAGATCAACGCGGTGGCTGCGGCGATCGACATGGCCGCTACGACGCTGGAGCAGGTGTGAGGGGGCACTAAGTTGCCGGCTGAAGACATCCGAACGACGCTTGGCAACCGTGCTTTCTGGCGCGGTTGCCGTCTGGTCGGGGCTTGACCGCACCGCCGAAATCCTCATGCAGGCGGCCGACGCGGCCTCGGCATCCCAGGGTCCCGCGCACGGATGCGAGGCCCTAACCGCATGCAGGCTCCCGCGATCGAAGCCGCGCCGCGCCGTGCGTCGTTCCTGACGCCGCTGTTCCGGGACCGCCGGATCGCCGCCGGGCTGTTTCTCGGCATCGGCTCGGGGATGGCCTTTCCGCTGATCTACGCGACGCAATCGGTCTGGCTGACGCGGGCCGGGGTGCCGATCGAGACGATCGGCTGGCTGTTCGGGCTGACCTTTCCCTACAAGCTCAAGTTCCTCTGGGCGCCGTTCCTGGAGCGCTACGACGCGCCGCTACTCGGCGCCTGGCTCGGGCGGCGGCGGGGCTGGATCCTGCTGGCGCAGGTCGGTGTCGCGGCATCGCTCGCGGGAATCGCCTTCGGTGATCCCGAGCACTGGCTCGGCTGGACCATCGCGTTCTCGCTCGCCCTCGGCGTCGCCGGGTCGACGCAGGACATCACCGTCGACGGCTGGCGCATCGCCGTGGTGGCGAAGGCGGAGCTTCCGCTGATGTCGTCCTGGTCGGAGATGGGCTGGCGCGTCGGCTCGCTGATCGCGGGCGCGGGCGCGCTGCTCGTCGCGGGCGAGCACGGCTGGAAGGCGGCCTACCTCGTCATGGCGGCGCTGATGCTGCCGAGCATGATCGCCGCCTGGATCGCTCCCGAGCCCGAATCCGACACGCGCGCCGCGCATGCGCCGATGAGTTTCGCCGCGACGATCTGGGCGCCGATCAAGGACCTGCTCGACCGCCTCGGGCCGCTTGGCATCCCGATCCTGATCATGATCGCCGGCTTCCGCATGCCCGGCTACGTCTCCACCGCGATGGCGAATCCGCTCTTCGTGACGCTGCACTACTCGGACGTCGACATCGCCACGGTGGTGAAGGTCTACGGGTTCTGGCTCGGCCTCGGCGCGACCTTTTTGGGCGGCTGGCTGATCCCGCGCGTCGGCATCATGCCGACGCTGCTGTTCGGCACCGTGTTCGGCTCCGCGGCGCATCTCGCGCTGGCCTATCTGGCACTCTACGGCGACCACAACGACGGCGCCTACTGGACCTTCGTGGTCGCGGTCGGGATCGAATCCTTCGCCTATGCCTTCGCCTCGATCGTGCTGATCACCTACATGTCGACGCTGACCTCGGACGCGCACGCGGCGAGCCAGTTCGCGTTGATGACCTCCCTGGTGGCGCTGCCGGGCAACCTGCTGGCGATGACCTCGGGCGTCGCGGTCAAGGCGCTCGGCTTCGCCTGGTTCTTCGTCGGCACCTCGGTGATCGGCATCCCCGTCGCGCTGCTCTGTGCCTGGATCTGGTGGCGGCAGAGCCGCGAGCCTCGGCCAGCTGGCTGATCCAGCCGAACTTCAGCCATCCTCCCGGCTTACGCGAGTGCCCATGACTCTCGACCGCCGCCGCTTCCTCGCCGCCACCGCCGCCCTCGGCCTCGCCGGGCCGGCCCTCGCCCAGAGCTACGGTCAGACCTACAAGGTCGACAACGACGACGGCCGGCCGATCGCTAACATGCGCCTGCCGGGGGAGATCACCGGCCAGATCGCCGAGCTGAAGGGCGTGACCTATATCGGCCCGCGCGATGCCGAGGTCGTGCTCTACGAGTTCTTCGACTACAACTGCCCCTATTGCCGGCAGGCCGCCGCCGACATCGCCGCACTCGCCGCCAGCGACCCGTCGCTGCGCATCGGCCTCGTCAACAACCCGATCCTCTCGCCGATGTCGGCCCAGGCCGCCAAGGTGGCGCTCGCCGTCCAGCGCAAGCTCGGCTCGGCCGCGGCCTTCAAGGTCTACGGGCAACTCCTCGGCACGCCCGGCAAGATCGACGGCCTCAAGGCCCTCGAGGTCGCCGCCAGGGCCGGCGTACCCCGTGCCGAGTTGGAGAGCATCGGCGACAGCGGGGAGATCCGGCAGGCCCTGAGCGCGCAGATGCACGTCGCGGCCAACCTGGGTCTCACCGCCACGCCGTCCTACGTGCTGGGCAATACCGGCATGCTCGGCCATCCCGGCCCGAAGGCGCTCGCGCGCATGATCGCGGCGATGCGGCGCTGCGACCAGATCGCCTGCGGATAGGCGATCTGGCGCGTCCAGGCGTCCGGTTGGACTACTTCTTCGAACCATCCGTCGGCGGCAGCACCGGAGCCGGCGCGGTCGGCGCGGCATCCGTACGCTCGACCTTCGCCGCCTCGCGCAGCTTCAGGATCACGTCCTGCTGGGCCTTGCGGGTGATGTACTGGTCGACCTGCTCCTTCATCTCGTCGAAGCTCGGCACCGGCTTGGTGCGCTTCTCCTCGAGCTTGATCACGTGCCAGCCGAACTGGGTCTTGACCGGATCGGAGACCTGGCCGGGGCTCATCTTGAAGGCGGCCTCGGCGAAGGGGGCCACCATGCGCTCCTTGGTGAACCAGCCGAGATCGCCGCCCTCGGCCTTCGAGCCCGGATCCTTCGAGGTCTCGCCGGCAACCTTGGCGAAGTCCTCGCCGCCCTTCACACGCGCGGCGATCTTCTTGGCGTCGGCCTCGTTGTCGACGAGGATGTGCCGGGCGTGGACCTCCTCCTCGGGCTTCAGCGCCTTGACGGTCTGGTCGTAGAGGGCCTTCGCGGCGTCCGGCGTCACCGCCTTCTTGGCCTCCTGCTCCAGGAAGTCGTCGAGTAGCAGCTTGTCGCGGAAATAGGCGAGCTTGCGCTTGAACTCCGGCGACTCGCCGACCTTCGCGGCGTCGGCCGCCTGGGCGCCGACGCGCAGGTCGATCATGTAGTCGACGAGCAGGCCCTTCTTGCCGGCTTCGTCGACGCCGGGAAGCGACAGCGCCGGGTCCTCGCCCGCGATGTTGAGGTCGCCCTGGGTGATCGGGGCGCCGTTGACCTTGGCGATCACCGTGTCGGGCGAGGTTTTCGCCGCCGGTGCTGCCGCTGCCGCTGCCGGAGCCGACGGCGTGGCGCTGGTCTCCTGGGCGAGCGCGGCGCCGGGCAGCGCGAGCGACAGGGCGAGCGCGCTCGGGCGCAGGAGGCGAAACAGCATCGTCATGAAAGCGGTCTGTCCTTGGGCGACGCCGCGTCGGGCCGGCTCTGACGGCTGGCTCTCGCAAACGACGTGAAGAAGCGGCCTACGGCCGCGGGCAACGGCCGACACGTGGAATCTCGCCGCGCCAAACGCAAGCGTCGCCGTTCCGATCGTGGCCGATGCCGCTCTTAGGAAGTGCCGAAGATGTGATCCGGCGGCGTCGCCTCCGGTGAAGGCAGCCGGCTGCAACGGTTCAGGTCCAGGCATGACGGCCGTCGAGAACCGATCCGATGCCGCGATCAGCCCCGCGGGCCGACGAGCCCCGGCGGCATGAATTCGGGCTCGCGAATGGCCGGCCGCGCGACCGGCGGCCGG
>NZ_VRVE01000070.1:0-23376 GCF_008040035.1 Methylobacterium sp. WL9 | reverse complement strand
CCACGCCGCTGACCTTCGACCTCGCGGCCTTGCCGGGCAACGCGCGTCCGGGCGGCGCCACCCGCGCCATCGTCGTCGCCGAACCCATCGGCCTGCAGCCGCTGGAGGCCGACCGCATCCTGGTGCGCGAGCCGAACGGCTCCCTCTCCTTCGTCGGCGGCGGGCAATGGTCCGACCGGCTGCCGCGCCTGATCCAGACGCGCATCATCCAGAGTCTTGAGAATTCCGGCCGCCTGCGGTCGGTCACGCGCCCGGGCGACAAGGTGGTCTCGGACTACCAGCTCGTCAGCGAGATCCGTGAATTCGACATCGCCGCCGGCTCCCGCGAGGCGGTGGTCGACATCTCCGCCAAGATCGTCGCGGAAGGCACCGGCAAGGTGGTCAACGCCCGGGTGTTCTCGGCCCGTGTCCCCGTCCCCGCTGTCGACGCGGCGAGCGCTGCAGCCGGCCTCGACGCGGCGCTGGGTCAGGTACTCGGTGACGTGGTGCGCTGGGTGAATTCGGGGCGGTAGTTTTCCGTCGGGGCTCTCAATCGACGCCTATCACGTAGCCGGCTCGTGCCGGCAGATCATGCAGAGCGCGTCCCAGAGTTCGAAGGCGAGAGCGCCCGCGATGATCCTGGCGCGGGTCAGCGCCTCGTCGTCGTCCGAGGCGTCGATCTCGACCATGGTGGCGCCCTGCCCTTCGCGGTCGAACACGATGGCCCGGTAGCCGGGAATCCAGCGGCGAGGGTCGTCGGACTCGGAGCGGGGAACGTCGCGCGGCATGGATCCCGTCAGGCTCGGGGCAGGAGCGCTACAGCGCGCTCCGCCGAAGTAGCAACGGCATCGGGCACGGCTCCAAAGGAGGCTCCAAGGGGGCTCGCTGCCGCCGCCGGCCCGTTTCAGGGCAGGCGGTTCCGTACGGTACCAAAACGTATCATATCATACAACGAAGGCCGGTCGTCCCGGGTGCGGGCCGGCGGTGCGGATGGCGCCACCCTGCCCTTCAGGATCGCACGGCGCAGCGGGTCCGAATAGTACAGGTGGACGACGGCCGAGAGCGCCAGCGTGGCGAGCGTCGCCGTCGTGGCCGTGAGCCAGGGCCAGTCCGCGGCGCCGGCCCCGCCGAGGATCACCCTGTCGAGCCCGTTGATGGCCGCGTAGACCGGCGTATGCAGCAGGTAGACCTCGAACGAGATCCGGCCGAGCACCACGAAGGGACGCGAGACCAGCGGGCCGCGCCGGATCGCGGCGCCAAGCAGGACGAGGGGTGCCCAGAACAGGACGGTGAGTCCGTTATGGGCAATCGGCTCGGGCAGGAGCGGCAGCAGCAGGCTCAGCAGCGCCATCGCGACGGCCATGGCCGCGACGAGCCAGAATATGGGGATCGTGACCCTCTGCCAGAGCACGTAGAGCAGGAGCCCGGCGATGAATTCCGGCAGGCGCAGCAGGGGAAAGAACTTGACGAACTGCGCGGCGAGGACCGGGCCGGTGCCGGCCGGGTCGATCAGCGAGCCGCCCTCGCCGTAGGCGAGCCAGACCGCCATCGCCGCCGCCGCCGTCCCGCACCAGAGCGCGAGGGTGGCGAGGGTCGCGGCCAGGGGCCGGCGCAGCACGACCGGCAACAGCAGCGGGAACAGGACGTAGAAGAACAGCTCCGTCGAGATCGACCAGGTCGGACAGTTCAGCGAGCAGGCCGCCCCCGGCACCCAGGCATGGAGGCCGAGCGGCGCGAGCACGATCCCCGACAGCAGCAGCTCCCGCAGCGGTTCGGCCGATTTCGCCGCCCAGCTCAGCAAGAAGGGCAGGCTGATCGCGAGGGAGACGAGGTAGACCGGAACGATCCGGGCGATCCGGGCGCGCCAGAACCGGGACAACACCCGGCGGTCGCCGAGATCGACCTGCGCGTAGCTGTGGGCCAGGACGAAGCCGGAGAGCAGGAAGAAGAACGTCACCCCGGAATAGCCCATCAGGATGGCGTCGATCTTCCGGTAGTCGTGAAAGTAGAAGGCGTCGAAGTGGAAGAGCAGCACGTAGGCGGCCGCGACGAAGCGCAAAGCGGTGAGCGCGTGCAGTGGTTCGGCCCGCACGTCCGCGGCCCGCACCGGAGCCTGCGGGCTCCGCCGGCTGCAGCCGAGGGGAAGGGCGTGGTCCATGACCTGTCCTGCTTCGGCACAGATGCCGGGAGAGGACGGGGCCGTCGCAGGAACCGTGCGGAACGACCGCAAGATTCGGCTTCGTTCCGGCCGGACTCGGATTAGGGTTTACGCTGGCCGTATCCCAATGTGCATCGATCTGGGCCGACGATCGGGATCGATGCGTTCGGCGGACGGCCGCCGTCGCGCAGGCAGACGACGATGAGCGACCTTCATCGCCGTCTGGTATTACTCCATCACCGCCGCCTTCATGATCACTACCATGGTGGCGCGGCCGGGCGCGGCCCCGACGCAGCGCACGGCATGCGGGCGGTCGCAGCGGTAGCGCAGGGTCTCGCCGGCCCGCGCCCGCAGTGTCTCACCCGAGACGTCGACCTCGAAGGCGCCCTCGATCACCGAGAGCGATTCCACCGAACCGCGCTGGTGCGGATCGGAATCGAGCACGCCGCCGGAATCGGCGGTGACGTCGTACCATTGCAGCCACTCGACGGTCTTGATCCAGCCGATGATGGCGAGCCGGACCTTGCCGTCCTCGGAGACCAGGATCGGCGTGTCCGCCCGCGAGGTCTTCTCGATGAAGGGCTCCTCGTCGGAGGTGGCCAGCACCCGCTCGATCGAAACGTCGAGGGCCTGGGACAGGCGCCAGATCGTGGCCAGTGTCGGGTTGGTCTCGTTGCGCTCGATCTGGCTGATGATCGACTTCGCCACTCCCGATTGCTCGGCGAGTTCCGAGAGCGAGAGATTATAGGCCTTGCGCAGCCGCTGGATGGTCTTGCCGAGCTGCCCCGACAGCACCTGCGCGCCGAGATCCCTCGCGCGCCCCTTGTCGAGGCTCGTCGCCGTGTCCTGCATGGTCTCCGTCCGCCGCAACTCACCGGTCATCCGCACGAGCATGTCCATCAAAAGCAAACGCTGGGCGGGCGCAACCTGGCGGGAGCGAATCCTGCCCTATCGCCAGAGGGCGTGGAAGTGGTGGACCGGGCCGTGCCCCTGCCCGACCGAGACGCTGTCGGCGCCGCGGATTGCGGCGGTGACGTAGGTCTTGGCGCGGGCCACCGCGTCGGCGAGTTCGAGTTTTCCGGCGAGGCCCGCGGCGACCGCGGCCGAGAGGGTGCAGCCGGTGCCGTGGCTGTTGGTGGAGACGATCCGCGGGGCGGCGAAGCGGCGCAGCGTGCCGTCGGAGACGACGAGGTGGTCGACGCTCTCGTTGCCCTCGGCATGGCCGCCCTTGATCAGCACGGCGCGCGCCCCGACGGCCAGGATCTTCCGCGCCTGGGCGACGGCCTCGTTCTCGGTCGTCGCCGCGCTTTCGCCCAGCAGCGCGGCGGCTTCCGGCAGGTTCGGGGTGATGAGCGTCGCGAGCGGCATCAGCTCGTCGCGCAAGGCCGCCACCGCCTCCTCCGAGATCAGCCGGTCGCCGCTGGTGGCGACCATCACCGGATCGAGCACCACCGGCAGGTCGCCGGCATAGCGGCGCAGGCCCTCGGCCACGGCGCGGATCGTGGCCGGCTGCGAGAGCATGCCGATCTTGATCGCCCTGACGTCGAGATCCGAAAACACCGAGTCGAGCTGCGCGGTGACGAAGTCCGGCGGCACGTCGTGGATGCCCTGCACCCCGCGGGTGTTCTGCGCGGTCAGCGCCGTGATCACGCTGGCGCCGTAGACGCGAAGCGCCGCGAAGGTCTTGAGATCGCCCTGGATGCCGGCGCCCCCGCTCGAATCCGAGCCGGCGATGGTGAGCGCGATCGGGGTGGCCATCGGCATTTCCTCTATAACCAGCGGTCCTGACGGCCGACGCCGTCAGGACCGTCCGCCGCATGAGCGGCGACGCGCATTCGCGCTTGCCAACGTCCGACAGTATCGAAACTTTCGGCCGTTGGTATCAGCTCTTGGTCCCGCGCGCATTGAGCGCCGCATCGATGCGCGCGCGCAAGTCGCGGGCGGATGTCTCGGTGGAGCTCCCCTTGAACAACGCCGAGATCAGCGCCACGCCGTCGGCCCCGGCGGCGATCACCTTGGCCACGTTGCCGGCATCGATCCCGGCGATGGCGCCGAGCGGCAGGCCGGCGCCGCGCGCGAGGCGGGCGCGAAACACGAGGCGCTGCAGCCCGTCGAGCCCGACCGGCGCATCCGGGTTGTCCTTGCTCGTCGTGGCAAAGACGCCGCCGATGCAGGCATAGTCCACCGGCAGCCGGTAGAGCTCGTCGGCCTGCGTCCCGGTCTTCACCGTGAGCCCGACGATGGCCCGCGGCCCGAGCAGCCGCCGCGCCTCCTCCGGATGCAGGTCGCCCTGGCCGAGATGCACGCCCTCGGCGCCGGCCGCGAGCGCCAGGTCGACCCGGTCGTTGACGAGCAGCGGCACCCGGCCCGCGACCGCCGCGTGGATCGCGCGGATGCGCGCCAGCGCGGCGCGCGCATCGTCCAGACGCTTGTCGCGGTATTGCAGCAGCGTGCAGCCGCCGGCCACCGCCTGCGCGGCGAGGTCCGCGAGCCGCGCGCCGTCGCCCCCGAGCACGCCGACGTCGAGGAGGCCGTAGAGGCGCAGGTCGACCGGGCGCGACACGCCCGGACGCGTCCCGATCGGGCCGCCGATCACGCGCGACCCCGCCGAACCCCGGCGGGCCTGACGATTTTCATGAGGTGTTCCGTTCGCTCTTTCAGTCCGCATCCGCCGGGAGCGGCCGCGTGGGACGTGCGTCCCGCCCGTCCCACGCCGTCCCAGGCGGGTTCTGATTACGCGCAGCGGATCGGTTCGTCGATGATCCGATCATATGGCAATCCGCGCGGTCGGCGGCGAGATGCGTGGGCTCGCGTGGCGGCGACATGATGCGAACGCGGACGCAATCGCGTCGAGTGATCGAAATGTGCCCCCTAGCCGACGTTGAGAACTTCTGCTTCTGGGCAGTCTGCTGAGGTCAGCGGTCAAGCAGACGAGGTTGGCCTCTAGCGGTCGTTCGGAATGCTGGGTTCATGACCTGCGCTTGGACCTGAATCCAGCAACCCTGCGCCGCACCAACATCTACAAACCTGCTCGCAGGGCGTCGAAGGAAGTGAGCTGGGTTAGCGCTGGCGCGCTTGGCGCTCACCACTACAAGCCCTGAATGGTCAGCTCGAACGGAAGAACTGTCAGCATGAATGCTGTCAGCCTCGCTGAAGGTGGATTTTGGCCGAACCACAACAAAGCCGAGCATCGCAGATATGCGGGCTCGACTCTGACTGCTACGGTCAAACGATCGGGGGATCGAATGACGTATAAGAAATTGGCGCTCGACGCGCTCACTGTGAACAGTGCCAACGATCGCCACGGCGAACTTGAGAATGAAACAGCAGCCATCGGTTGGTTGTTCACCAATCACGAAAAGGCCATGCGCGCATTGGCGAAGGACCTCGCGGAGACCGGCGAGGTTTACGAGCCGCCATTGGTTTGGCTGAATAGCGACGCATACATCGTCTTCGATGGTAACCGGCGCGTCACCTGCCTCAAGCTCATCGCCCGGCCGAAGCGCGCGCCGAGTGTGGAACTTCAGGCCTTTTTCAAAGGCTTAAAGGAGAGTTGGAGCGGCACCTTCCCTACGAGGCTGGAATGTCAGATCGAGCCCGATCGCGAGCGCATTGACGACATTCTGCTGCGCCGACACACGGGCACGCGCGGCGGCGTCGGGCGAAATCCCTGGACAGACCGGATGACGGCGACATTTGTCGAGCGGTCGGGCAAGGGCGGCGGGGTCAACGTCGCGGACGACATCGAAAAGCGGCTTCAAGCTGCGGGCGCGCTGCCGGCAAGAAAAATACCGTGGTCGACGGCCAATCGGCTCTTGGCCTCCGAAGGCCTGCGCAATCGCGTTGGAATAAGCGTTACGCGCGGTAAGCTACAACTCACCCACAACGAAAGCCTGGTCCTTCCGATCTTCCGGCGTGTGGCGGAGGACCTAGCCACCCGTAAGGTGGTCCTCGGTGATCTCTGGGATAACGAAGGCAAGGTCGCCTATCTCGACCGTCTAGAGGCCGAGGGCGTATTGCCCTTGCCGCCGCTCCCCTCTCCGGGCGCCGGCTCCAGCATCCCACCAAATCCCAATCCCGGTTCAGATCCAAATGTTGTACCACGCCCCGGTCCGGGCGGCCCCACCGCAGCTCCGTTCGCCCCGCAACCGCCGGCTCCGAAGCCGAGCAAGCGCACAACCCTAATTCCTCAAGTCAACCATGCAGTGGTCTGGCAGGCCCACGTCCAGCGTCATCGCCAGATCTGGGAGGAATTGCAGTTCAAGTTGCAGCTGCACGACCACCCCAACGCGATCGCGGTGCTTTTCAGAGTCCTGTTCGAGTTGTCGATCGACAACTATATCACCCGCACCAACCTCACCGCCGTCCATTCGAACGACCTGCTGAAGAATAAGGTCAAAAAGGTCGGCGCCGATCTTGAAGCCAAGAAGAAGATCGACGGGAAGTACGCTAGCCTGATCCGCAAGCTCGACAACGCCGACGGCCTATTCTCGATCGACACGATGAACCGCTATGTACATTCGCCCGAATTTGCGCCTTCGCCCAGTCATTTAACGGCCCTCTGGGACCAAGCATCGCGGCTCATCGTCGTCTGCCTCAACGCCTAGGCGAGCTCATGAACGAAGAGCTCCGGAGCATCCCAGAACGTATCCTCGGTCTAGCGAGAGCGGCCCTCACGCAGGCCAACCAACACGCTGTCTTCATGGACCCCGGAAGCGAGCACTGGCCATTGATGTCGGTGCTCAATACGGCCCACGCCGGAGAGCTGTTCCTCAAAGCCATCATCGCCACAGAGCATCCGCTGCTAATATTCAAGGATATTGTGACCCTAGATGACAAAAACGCAGACGAGCTTGACATCCAGCGGTTGTTGGCACGTGGCCGGACGCACGACTTTGAGAAGCTGCCACAGGTTCTGTGGGCGACCACAGGCCTGAGAATTCCCAATCCTGAGTGCTACGAGCGCCTACGCCAAGCACGCAACGCGATCCAACACTTCTGCCCGCCGGATGTGTGCGACCTCAGCGCACTATCGCTGGAATTTATCTACACAATCCTCGATCCTCTAATCGCCTGCCGATTTGGTATCTACGCCATCGAACATCACGAAGATCACAACTTAAGCTATGACTATGTTGTGTCCTGTTTGCTCCGCCGGGAACTGCGCTTTTCGATCCCCAACGATTTCGCGGTGACCGAGATTGATCTCAATGAGGAGATTGGCGAAGCATCCACTGATTACCGCTCTTGGTTCCGCGGGGCGCTCACGTCCATAGGCAAGGTCGATCTGCTCGAAACATAACATCCGCTTCCGTCAGCCAACCACCGCGCCTTGTTTATCTAGTTGTTTAGGAGCTGCCTGCAACTTTTACGAAACCGCAGACGGCCAGACACCCTGATATAAGCTGACGAACCCGCATCAGCAATTGCGAAGAACCGTCAGACCATATAGAACAACTTGTCTGTCCCCAGGCTATTACCGATTATTTATCTTTTGCGAAGCTCTCGATGAACGTTATGATTCTATTTTTTGGCTTCGGGATTCCTGTTTCCTGAAGCGAGAGAGGCTCAATCTCATTTCGTTCTGGGCCATGACAATTTCTGCCATCCCGTCACCATTGAACCAGTATATGAAATTGACTGAATTACAGTCCGGATTATCGTCACTGAACGCGGCAAAGCCAGAAAGCAGAATTTCACGCGCCGCGTCGTCCTCTTGGAAGTCGAACCATTCGAGCGCATACCAATACTGAGCGAACCCGGTGTGAAGCATGCGCTCGTGGTGCGCCAAGCCCCAAAATGGTTTGAGCCCGATCAGTTTCATGTCTGGAAGCCAGGTTTTAGCTGCTTTAAGCCTAGCTGCAGACTTGCACGTTTTCCCAATCTTGTAGAGACCGTGGTTCTCAATCACGTAGACGAAACCCGGATCAACACGGTGAAGCCGCCAGACTGGCATGATGGAGCCGACTGCCTCGAACATCAATCTTTCCTACGACGTGAAATGCGACGGTCGCTAAACATGCATTTTAGAACAAATAATGAACATCTGTCGAGCAAGCTTTCCCTTAGTCAACAGGCGGACATATCGTGGGACCCCGCAAAGTGGTCGTCTGTCAGAAGCCAAACGAACGTCTGGTTTTTTGATTCTGCTTCCCAGAAGCAGACGGGCGAAAATCAACCCAACTCGGACGGTCGGAGCGGGTACCAAGCGTCAGATTCTTACCACCAGACCGTTGTCATGACGCGCTGTCTCTTTCGACCGGCCGGCACCCACTCGCTCGGAAAGCGCTCCAGACGGCGCGAGCGTGGCGGGTGAACCCCATGAAACGCCGCCCGCCGTTGACGATGGAGGCCGTGCTGCCGCACTAGCAGCGGAACGTTTTGGAGGCCGTCCAAAGCGATTCCAGGACGAGGGCGATTCCGTGCGCTCGCCACCGCGACAGGAGCCCTTCGGCCGCATGACGGGCGCGATCACGAGCGCGGATCCGCGCACGGTTTCCAGCGCGTCCTCGGTCGGGCTCGTCGCGGTCATCATAGCTGCGACCGGCGGGGAGCCGCGGGCGCTCACCGTTCAGGTCGCGGGCCAGGCCGAGGGCCGGGGGACGGGGCTGCCGGCGGGCCCTCTCGTGCCGGAGCACGCCACCCTGGAGCGCGGCCTGCGCGCCTGGGTCGAGCGCCAGACCCAGCAGCGCCTCGGCTATGTCGAGCAGCTCTACACCTTCGGCGATCGCGACCGGAAGGCGGCCGGTCCCGAGGCCGTGCATCTGCTCTCGGTCGCCTATCTCGCCCTGGTGCGGGAAGCCCGGGCGGCGGGCGGCGCGGCGCCCGATGCCGAGCCGAATGCCGCCCCCACCTGGCGCAACTGGTACCGCTTCCTGCCCTGGGAGGATTTTCGCGAGGGGCGGCCGGCCGCGCTCGGCGCGATCGAGCCGCGCCTCGCCGCCTGGATCGCGCAAGCGGCGGACGCCAAGCTGCGGCGGCAGCGCGAGGACCGCGTCGGCCTGAATTTCGGCGGCACCTGGAACGAGGAGCGGGTGCTGGAGCGCTACGAGCTACTGTTCGAGGCCGGCCTGATCCCGGAGGCGCAGGGCCAGGCCGGCACGGCGGCCGCCTCCGGCATCGCCACGACCGGCCAGCCCATGGCGCTGGACCACCGCCGCGTACTCGCCACCGCGATCGGGCGGCTGCGCGGCAAGATCAAGTATCGCCCCGTGGTGTTCGAGCTGATGCCGCCGGCCTTCACGCTGCTGCAGCTGCAGAAGACCGTCGAGGCGCTCTCGGGCACCCGCCTGCACAAGCAGAATTTTCGCCGGCTCGTGGCGCAGCAGGGGCTGGTGGAGGAGACCGACGGCGTCACCAGCGGCGCGGCCGGCCGCCCGGCCCGGCTCGTGCGCTTCCGCCGCGAGGTGCTGCTGGAGCGCCCGGCCCCGGGCGTGCGGCTGACGCCGTCGCGGCGTCCGGCCTGAGACCCGGGACCGGCGGCCCCGGGCGTCCTCACTTCTTCCGCGGCGCGCGGGTCTTCTTGGCCGGGGCCTCCTCGACGGGAGCGGATTCCACCACCGGATCGGGGACCGCCTTGCGGCGCTGCTGGCCGAGGCCGAGGGCGCGGGCCAGTTCCGAGCGCTGCTCGGAATAGCTCGCCGAGGTCATCGGATAATCGGGGTTGAGGCCCCATTTCGCGCGGTACTGCTCCGGGGAGAGCCCGCGCAGGGTCAGGTGCCGGCGCAGGGTCTTGTAGGGTTTCCCGTCCTCGAAGCTGATCAGGTATTCGTGCGAGACCGAGCGCTTCACCTCCTGGCTGGTCGCCTTGGCCGGCGCGGCGTCGGCGGCAGGTACGGCGGCGGAGACGCCGCAGATCGCCACGTGGACGTCGCCCAGGAGCTTGGCGAGGTCGGCGCTCTGTACATGGTTGTTGCTCACATACGCAGAGACGATGTCGGCGGTGAGGGTGACGAGTCTGGCCGTTTCGGCGCTTGGTTCACTCATGTCTGACCTGCCATCGGTGTCGCTTGAAAAGATCGACCGAACGGTATGCCCGGCTTCGGCGAGGGGCAAGATCTCCAAACTGTAAAATCAAGCACTCGAATGAGAAACCTGGCGGCGAATGCTCGCAAAATTCGATTTTGCACAACTGGTACCGGCGGCCGCGCCTAAAAACCAAGTGTCGGCAAGCGATTGGATCGGCGGCGGGGTTATGTTGAACGAACCGTTGATTACAAGCGCGGCAATGCCGCAATCCGTCGAAAAGCTACGGTCTTGCAAGATCTTGAGCAGAATTGGGCTGCCCGGTCGCGTGCATTTGCGCGCGCCGTCCCGCCGGCCGGGCGAGGGGTGAGGCGCACGGCGCGGCAGGCCGGGGCGGCCGGCCGGCGACGGCGGAGGATATCCTGTGGATTCTACGCAGTTCTTGCTGAGACGGCGGATCTCGACGGCCGTCATCTTCGGCCGATCGGTGATGATCCCGACCGATCTCGGGGGCTACACGGCGGCCAGCCGAAACGGCCGGTCCGCCCCCGTCTTTGCGCGGCGATAACGGGGGAAGACTTGTCGTCCCCCCGGGGAAACACTGGCCTCAGGCGAGGCCGAGCATCAGCCCGATGTTCTGCACGGCGGCGCCCGAGGCGCCTTTGCCGAGATTGTCGAGCCGGGCGACGAGCACGGCCTGGGGCTGCTCCCCCGAGCCGAACACGCGCAACTCGAGCCGGTCGCTGTCGTTGAGGGCCTCGGGCTCGATGCGCTCGCGGTGCGCGCCCTCGGCCGCCCCGGTCACCACGTCGACGAGGCCGGCGCCGTCGTAATGCGCGGTCAGCGCCGCCTCGAGATCGGTGGCGGAGGGGCGTCCGGGCAGGGTGTCGAGGTGGAGCGGGATGCTCACCAGCATGCCCTGCCGGAAAGCTCCGACCGAGGGGATGAAGATCGGCCGCCGCGTCAGGCCGCTATAGACCTGCGTCTCCGGCAGATGCTTGTGACCGAGCCCGAGCCCGTAGAGCAGGAACGGCTCCCCCTCCCCGCGCTCGTAGCTCTCGATCATCGTGCGCCCGCCGCCGCTATAGCCGCTGACCGCGTTGATGCTGACGGGATGGTCGGCCGGGATCAGCCCGGCCGCGATCAGCGGCCGCAGCAGGGCGATGGCCCCGGTCGGGTAGCAGCCGGGGTTGGCCACGCGGCGCGCGGCGCGGATCGCATCCCCCTGCGCCCGGTCCATCTCCGGAAAGCCGTAGGCCCAGCCGGGCGCGACCCGGTGCGCGGTGCTGGCGTCGAGGATTTTGGGGCCGCCGCCGGGCAGGGCGTCGGCCATGGCGACGGTGTCGCGCGCGGCGTCGTCCGGCAGGCACAGCACGACGCAGTCGACATCGGCCAGCAGGGCGCGCTTCACCGCCGGATCCTTGCGGCTCTCGTGCGGGATGCTGACGAGGTCGACCCGGCCCTCGCGCTCCAGGCGCTCGCGGATGCCGAGCCCGGTGGTGCCGGCCTCGCCGTCGATGAAGACCTTTGGCATCGTGGAAGCGCTCGTCTCGGACATCGTCACCCTCGGCGAGCACGTGGAATCCCGGCCGCTGCGAGTCAATGACGCAGCGGGCATGACGGGACCGTGACGCGTCGGCTGTGGACGTGGCGACTTGCCCCGGAACGCCCCCGCGGCCCTTCGGTTGACCCTCCGAAAAAAGCGTTCGGAGACACCCGATGGCAGCCACCGCGAAGAAGACCGACCCGAAGCTCTGGGACAAAGTGAAGGACGAGGTCACCGCCTCCGACAAGGGCGGCAAGCCCGGCCAGTGGTCGGCCCGCAAGGCCCAGATGGCGACGGCCGAATACAAGAAGAAGGGCGGCGGCTACGCCGGCGCCAAGGCGAAGGACAACCACCTCAAGCAATGGACCGAGGAGAAGTGGGACACGAAGTCGGGCCGCGAGAGCGGCGAGACCGGCGAGCGCTACCTGCCCGAGGCGGCGCGCGAAAAACTCTCCGATGACGAATATGCCCGCTCCACCGCCAAGAAGCGGGCGGACGGCGCCAAGGGTAAGCAGCACTCGGCCCAGCCAAAGGACGTCGCCCGCAAGGCGGCCTCGGCCCGCCGTTCGGCCCGTGGCGACGGCCCGACCAAGGCGGAGCTCCTGAAGCGCGCCAAGGCGAAGGACATCAAGGGCCGCTCCAGCATGAGCAAGGGCGAGCTGGAGCGGGCGCTCGGGGCGTGACGTCGGAGGTTTCGATCGGGCGTGGCGCGGCGTAACAGGGCGTCGGACGAAGGGCGGGGCGTGATCCCGCCTGCGACGATTGGGGCGAACCTTTGAACCGAGCGCGTACGACGCTGAAGGCTCTTCTCTCGGCCCTGGCGCTGACGGGCGCGGCTGGATCGGCGCAGGCCGCGGCCCTCACCGTCGTCGCGGTCGGGGCGAGCAACACCTCCGGCTGGGGCGTCGGCGAGGCCGCGGCCTATCCGGCCCGGCTCGAGGCCCTGCTGCGGGAGCGTGGGCTCGACGTGCAGGTGGTCAATGCCGGCCGGCCCTTCGACACGACGTCGGGGATGCTCGGCCGGCTAGACGCCGCCGTGCCGGAGGGAACGCAGCTCGTGGTGCTCCAACCCGGGGCCAACGACCTCAGGTTCTTCGGAACGCGGGAGCGACGGTCCGCCAACATCGAGGCGATGCTGGCGCGGCTCGCGGAGCGCGGCATCCGGGCGATCGTCTACGACCCGGCCTTTCCCCGCGAGAGCTACCAGTGGGACGGCATCCACATCACGCGGGAGGGCCATGCCCGCATCGCGGAGGATCTGGCGCCGCAGGTGTTGGAAGCCCTCAAGCCGCCGGCGAAGGCTGGCAGAAGGCTAGGTCCTTCCGCCCGCCCTTAGGCCGCCTCGGAGACATCCTCGTTGGCGCAGGCGTCGACGCGGACCGCGCCGTCGGCGGTCAGCGAGCAGATGAACTCCGTGCCGTCCTCCAGTGCGAAAGCATGGAAGAAGTGTTTTTCGAGTTCTTCGAGGCCTTCGCCGGGAAGATCCGCAATTTCGTCGCGCGCGCGCTCTTCCAGGGTCGGAAGATCACCATGGTCTGCGGCCACGCTCTGCGCAGAGCGGGTAAAGACGACGTCGAACGACATTGTTGCCTCCTTGCATCAACCAAGGCGTGAGCCCGCGAAGACATCCCCGAGTTGAGGCGATTTTGGGGCGGGTGTGTCGCGCGCACCTCGAGCGGCTGGTTCGAGCCGGCCCGGCGCCCCCCTGCCCCGCGCTGCTATGACCGCTCGCCGCGGCGGAGCCTTTTGCCGTCCGCGACGGTTCGTTTGCCGGACATGCTGCCGCCGGGGTCGCATTGCCATCGCGGATTCGAGACCATGATGAACACGATCCTCGTCGTCGCCCTCGTCTGCGCGAACACGGTGGCGGCGCCCGATTGCAACCGGGAGACGGCCCTCGACATCGTCACCGCCCAGGCCCATTCCCTTCAGGAATGCCTGATCCAGGGGCCGACCGTCGCGGCGGGTTCGGGCCGGGCCGCCGACGCGAACACCTACGTGAAGACCCGGTGCGAGCAGCGCCACTGATGCGGAGCCTCCCATGAGCGACAACGACGCCGTCAGCCCCGAGCGGGCGGTGATGATCCGCCTGCGCGCCCGCCTCGCCGTGGTCGAGCGCGCGGCCTGGTTCGGGTTCCAGCACGCCATGCGCACGCAGCCGGCCGAGACCGAGGCCTACATCGCCTCCGAGCGGGCACGCTGCGCGGAGGGCTTCGCCGGCCCGAACTGGTCGAAGGACCTCACGCCGGCCGAACGCGCCATGCTCGGCGCCGAGGTCGATTCCGGCCTGGCGCAGCTCGTCGCGGACGCGAAGGAGGACGGCACGGCCTGATGCCCGACATTGGGCGTGGCCTCCGGGCGGAGACCCGCTAATCTCCTGCGCGATCGGCAGCGTGGGAGATCGCCATGGCGAAGGCAACCGACGACGACACGCAGGCACCGCGCCTGCTCAGCCCCGACAAGCTCGTGGCGGCGGAAGGCGGGGCGAACGCGCCGGTGCTGTTCTTCGACGTGGCCCCCGTCTTCGGCATGCGCGGCGGGGTGTTTTCCCTGGTCCTCGAAACCTTCGTCCAGGACATTTCCGAGAGCGATGCCGGCGACAGCCGCCGCCTCGTCGTGGCCCATCTGCGCACCACCGCCGAGGGCATCCGCTCCCTCAAGGAGGCGATCGAGAAGATCGAACTGATGGCGGCGCCGTCCCAGGGCGGCACGAACTGACGCCGGCCGTGCTGCGGATCTCGAAGACCCTGCTCGTAGCCGCGATCGCGCTGACTTGCTCGCTCGTCGCCTATGGCAACCTCATCGATCCGGCGGGCAATCTCGACTTCGTGCGGCACGTGCTGTCGATGGACACGGTCGAGCCGGGCTCGGCGATCCGCGGCCGGGCGATCACCGATCCGGGCCTGCAGCAGGCCGCCTTCGTGCTGATCGTCGCGGGCGAGACCTGCATCGCCGGGCTCTGCTGGATCGGCGCGGCGCGGATGCTTTTCGCTCTCCGTGGCCCCGCCCCGCATTTCGCCGCGGCGAAAGCCTGGGCCGTCGTCGGGCTCACCCTCGGGTTTCTGCTGTTTCAGACCGGCTTCATGGGCATCGGCGGCGAGTGGTTCGGCATGTGGATGTCGAAGACCTGGAACGGCCAGGAGGACGCGTTCCGGTTCGTGCTGATCCTGCTCGGTGTGCTGATCTACGTGGCACTGCCTGAGGGGGAGGCGTGAACGCGGCTTCTTGCTAATCGGCCAAAAGGGTAAGCCAGTGACATATCTGCGTCGTTGGCTTATGGAGCGGTATGCTCCCGGCTCTCCACACCGTCGCCGAGACATCGGACTTCATCAGGGATGCCGATGCCGAGCGAATGCCAGGCACGACACGCACCATGCTGAAGCTCAGGCTGGCGGCCGATCCGGAGGCAGGCGAACTCATCGTGGGCTCGGGCGGCATCCGCAAGCTTCGCGTCGCCGGCAAGGGGAAGGGGAAGAGCGGCGGCTACCGCGTCCTGACCGCCTATGTCGGCATCGAAGCGCCGGTCTATCTGCTCGCGGTCCTGAGCAAGGGTGATCGGCAGACGTTCACCGACACCTAAGTCGGGCAGTTGGCCAAGCTCACAGCGTCGATCAAGGCCCATTGGCGCACCAGACGAACCCGAGCGTCATCGTAGTCGGGGAGAACACGAATCGTGGCGAGAGACATTTTCGAGCGGACGCTGTCCGCACTGCAGGAGGCCGACGCTCATGCCGGAGGTGAAACGCCGCCCGGCATGATCGTCCACGTGCCGGACGCCGTGGACGTGGCGGCGATCCGCAAGCGGACCGGCAAGGCCCAGCCCGCCTTTGCGGCCAGCATCGGCGTGCCGGTGGCGACCCTGCGCCAGTGGGAGCACCAGCGCCGACAGCCGCAGGGACCGGCCCGCGTCCTCCTGGCTCTGCTGGACAAGAATCCCCGCCTCGTCGAGGACATCCTCGGTCAGCCGGGCTGATCACCGAAGTGATCCCGCCACGCCGGCAGAGCGAGACACGGCAGGCGCGTCGCCGAAAACACGCCGATCGCCACGGCGCGGGCCAGAGTGTCCGCCGCCGCTGCGCCGATGCGGGCGAGGTCGCCGACGGGATCGGCGAGGGGCAGACGGCCGGTGGACACCGCAAACACCACGTCGCCGTCGAGCGGCGTGTGGACCGGGTGGATGGCGCGCGCCAGGCCGTCCTGCGCCGTCACCGCGAGGCGCTTGGCCTGAGCCTTGGTCAGCGCCGCGTCGGTGGCGATCACGGCGAGGGTGGTGTTGGTGCCGGGCAGCGCCTCGCGCGGCCAGGAGAAGGCGTCGGCCGGCACCGGTGACGGGAAGCCGAGGCCGCCGAACTCGGCGCCGCGCTCGAACGGGGCCGCCCAGAACTGCCGCCCCTGCCCCACCGTGACCCGGCCGAAGGCGTTGACCGCGGCCAGGGCGCCGACGCGGAACGGCCGGTCCGGCACCTGCGCCGAGGCGCTGCCGATACCGCCCTTGAGGTTCGCCGTACGCGCGCCGAGCCCGGCCCCGACCGAGCCCATCGCAAAATCTTCCGCCGCGGCGAGGGCGGCCGCGTAGCCGAGGTCGCGATAGGGCGGGAACCGGCCCCAATCCTTGTCGCCGCCGTTCAGGAGATCGAACAGGATTGCGCCCGGCACGATCGGCACGCGCATGCCGCCGACGCAGAAGCCCCTGCCCGTCTCGGCGAGCCGCGCGACGATGCCGGCGGCGGCATCCAGCCCGAAGGCGGAACCGCCCGACAGGCTGAGGGCGTCGATCGCCGCGACCGTGGCCGAGGGGTCGAGCAGGTCGGTCTCCCGCGTGCCCGGGCCGCCGCCGCGCACGTCCACGGACGCCACCACGGGCCGGTCGAACAGGATCGCGGTGACGCCGCTGCCGAGGCGTTCGTCGCCGGCATGGCCGACGCGGATGCCCGCGATGTCGGTGAGGCTGTTGCGCATGGCGGCTCCCCGGCTTGGCTCGTCGCATTCTCGACCGACGACCGACAACGACGAATCTTTCAGCGACAGGTCGTTGGCAAGCGCGACTGCGCGCCGCCGCCCATGCAGCGGACGATCTTCGAGGCTTCAGCCTCGAAGATCACTCGATCGAGAAGCTCGCACGGCAGCGCGATTCCGGCGAGCGGTTCGCAGGGAGTCGCCCGCATAGAGCAGCAGCGCCAGCCAGATCAGCGCGAACAGCACGATCCGGTCCGGCGGCAGGGTCTCGCCGTAGAACACGATGCCGAGCAGCATCAGGCAGGAGGGGGCGAGGTATTGCATCAGCCCCAAGGTCGCGAGGCTGAGGCGCTGGGCGGCGGCAGCGAACCAGATCAGCGGCAGGGCGGTGGTGATGCCGGTGAGGAGCAGCAGGCCGAACTGGCGGCCGTCGGCGGGGACGGCATCGGGCGCGAGCAGGACGTAGGGCAACGCCGCCGGCAGCAGCAAAAACGTTTCGGCGAAGAAGCCGATCATCGCGTCGACGCCGACGATCTTCCGGAAGAGCCCGTAGAGCGCGAAGCTGACCGCGAGGCCGAGGGAGAGCAGCGGCAGCCGCCCGGCCATCAGCAGCGCGAGGACGACGCCGAGCAGCGCGATCGCGACGGAGACCATCTGCACCGGCCTCAGCCGCTCGCCGAGCACCAGGGCGCCGAGGCCGACGCTGACCAGCGGGTTGATGAAGTAGCCGAGGCTCGCGTCGAGCATGTGCCCGGAGCCGACGGCCACAAGATACAGCATCCAGTTGAAGGCGATGGCCAGCGCCGAGGCGACGAGCAGCGCGTGGCGCGGCCGCAGCGGAAACGGGTTCGCCAGCCGCCTGCGCAGCACGACCAGCAGGATCGTGACGAACACGGCCGACCAGACGATGCGGTGCGCCAGGATCGCCTCGGCCGAGACGCCGTCGAGCAGCCGGAAATGCACCGGCACCACGAGGCCCCAGCTCAGATAGGCGAGCAGCGCGTAGATCAGGCCCACGGGAGCGGCTTCCGGCGACAGTCCGGTTCGGACGGCCGGGTTCTACCCTGTCGCGCGCGTCGCGGCAGCCGGCCTGCGCAGGTCAGTCATACCGACGGCCGTTGACGTCGGCTCTCCCGCGCTCGGCCGTTGGCAAGCGCGAACGCGCGCCGCCGCGCGTGCGGCGGACGCGTCGATCGCGACCGGCGGTCGGGATCGGCGCACATCGGAATGCGCGAAAAAACCTCAGCGCTTGCGGGTGGGGGCCGGGGGCATCTCGCCGCGCATCAGGGCGTTGAGGCGTTCGGTGTCGAACCCGCCCATCGCGCGGGCGGGCTTCGCCGCGGGCGCCTCGGCGGTCTGGACGACGGTGCCGGTGGTCTCGGGCTCCGTCGCCGGGGCCTTGGCGACGGTCGTCGCGGGGGGCGCCCGGAACGTCGTGTGCGCCAGCCTGTCGGCGGCCACGAAGCCGGTCACGAGGGTGCTGAGGCCGACGGTGCCGGCGAGGACCAGGGAACGCAGGATACGCAACGCACCACACTCGACGATGACGGGGCCGGACGGGGAACGGAACCGCGGCTGCCGGAGCCCGCGGACGGCATGCGCCGCCCGGTCTCGTGCAACCTGTAACGAGGATAGGAGGGCCCCGTTAACGAAACGAAGGGCCGGGCCGCGGTCCGAACAGGTCGTCGGGCGATATGGTTAGCACTTCATGACGTCCCCTCCCCGGACGCCGTCCAGGCGTTCCGGGCGTCCGGGGAGGCGTCGCCGGATCCGACGCCGGCCGCCTCACTGCGAGCGCCGCCCGAACGACACCGCGTAGGCCTGCACGCGGGCGTCGATCAGCGGATCGTCCGAGACCTCGACGCCGTCCACGAGGGCGTTCGGCAGGAACAGGAGCGCCTTCTCGGCCTCCAGGCTGTCGGCGACGGGCTTGGTCAGGGTCAGCGTGCCGAGGACGACGCTCCTGCGCGCCTCCGGCCAGGGCTTGGTGGCGTCGTCGGTCGGGTCGCCGGATTCCGCCAGCTGCGCCTCGACGCGATAGGCCGCGGGCGCCGTGCCGAGGCGGGTGCGGATCTCGTCCATGAGGAAGGTCGGCGACTGCCTGGCGGCCGCGTCCGGCGCCATCAGGTCCTCGCCCTCCACCGGGACGAAGCGCCAGCGAAACGCCTGACGCCTGCCGGCGGCATCCACCAGCACGAAGGCGTTGATGCCGTTGAAGGTCTGGCGCGCGAGACTCGTCGGCGTCTTCGCGGTGGCGCCGGCCTTGCCGGCCGCCGGGTGGCTGGCGACGAAGCGCTCCAGCGGCGTCGGCTTGGCCGCATCCGGACCGCTCTTCGCGATGGCGGTCAGCAGGTCGCGAAACTCTTCCCCCGTGGCCACGGGGAAGAATTTCAGGGCGTTGACCACGACGTCCATGTCGCCGTCGGGCAGCTTGAAGCGCAGGGCGAGGCCGTGCGGGGTGGCGTCGGGCGAGCCGTCGGGAATCGTCGGCACGCCGGTGGCATCCGAGAAGCGGGCGGTCACCGGCACGGCCGGTCCCTTGAACAGGGAGGCCTTGCTCAAGGCGGCGGCCTCGGGGCTCGGGGTGAAGCTGCCCTCGACCACGATGCCCTTGGCATGGTTGGCGCGCAGGCCCGGATGCTTGCCGAACAGCGTGTTCATCACGTCGACGGTCTGTTCGGCGGTCGAGGCCTCTTCGGCGCGGACGGGTGCGGCGGCGATCAGGCCGAGGGTGAGCAGGGACAGCGCGAACAGGCTGCGACGGGGCAGGGAACAGGGCAAGGAAAGGGGCAAGGAACGCGGCATGCGGAGGTCTCCGAATCTGGCGTCGGCGTTGCCCGACGGCTTGCATACCAACGGTCGTTGGCAAGCGCGAATGCGCGTCGCCGCGCGTGCGGCGGGCTGTCCTGAAGGCGTCAGCCGTAAGGGCCACTGGTATGAAGGCCGTGGTTGCGGCCGCTGTACGAAGGGTGCAGAGGCCCCGCGACGACGCAGGCAGGAAACGGGCCGGGCGCAGGCTCGTTGAGGATGGACGTCGCCGGCAGCGGGCCGGGCACGCCATCCGAGGGAAACCCCATGACCGAACAGGCCACCGCGAGCGACAGCCCGTTCATCCAGGGCCGCAACGCGCGCGTCTACGGCAAGAGCGCCGCCGACTGTCCCTACCCCGAGGGATCGCAGGAGCGGCAGGCCTGGCTCCAGGCCTTCGCGGAGGCGGCGGTCGACGACCGGGGCACGGATCTGCCCGAGGGCCGGACCGCTTGACGGCGCGGGTGCGGGTGGGCTGAAAGGCCCCCGGCTCCGAAAAACCCCGCTCCGCAAGGCACATGTCGAAAACACCACCGCGCGATCTCGGCCGCTTCGGCGCCGACACCCGTCTCGTGCTCGCCGGCCGCGATCCCGGCGCGCAGCACGGCTTCGTCAACACGCCGATCTATCGCGGCTCGACGGTGCTCTATCCGACCTACGACGACATCAAGCACCGGCGCGGGCGCTACAATTACGGCACCTCCGGCACGCCGACGATGGACGCGCTGTCCGAGGCCTGGACCGAGATCGCGGGGGCGGCCGGCACCGTCCTGACGCCGTCGGGGCTCTCGGCGCTGACCATCGCCCTGATGGCCGTGGTCAGCGCGGGCGACCACCTCCTCGTCACCGATTCCGCCTACCGCCCGACCCGGATCTTTTGCGATGGGGTCCTGAGCCGCTACGGCGTCGAGGTCGAATACTACGACCCGCTGGTGGGCGCCGGCATCGCCGAACTGATGCGCGACAACACCAAGGCCGTGCTCGTCGAGGCGCCGGGCTCGCAGACCTTCGAGATGCAGGACGTGCCGGCGATCAGCGACGCCATGCATGCCCGCGGCGGCGCGGTGATCATGGACAACACCTGGGCGACGCCGCTGCTGTTTCCGCCGCACGAGCGCGGCGTCGACATCGCGGTGGAGGCCGGCACCAAGTACCTCTCCGGCGGCTCGGACCTGCTGATCGGCCTCGTCTCGGCGACCGAGCGCTGGTACCCGGCGATCAAGCGCACCTACGAGCACTTCGCCCCCTGTGCCGGCCCCGAAGACATCTTTTTGGGACTCAGAGGCCTGCGGACCATGGGCCTTCGCTTGCGCGAGCACGGCATCCGCGGCCTCGCCATGGCCGAATGGCTCAAGGCCCGGCCTGAGGTCGCTCGGGTGCTGCACCCTGCCCTGCCCGACGATCCCGGCCACGCCATCTGGAGGCGCGACTTCCTCGGGGCGTCGGGCCTGTTCGGCGTGATCCTGAACCCGGTCTCCGAGGACGGTCTCGCAGCGCTGCTCGACGGGCTCGAACTGTTCGGGATGGGCTTTTCCTGGGGCGGCTTCGAGAGCCTCGTCATCCCCTTCGACCCGACCCTCTACCGCACCGCCACCCGCTGGCAAGCGGAAGGCCCGGCCCTGCGCTTCCATATCGGGCTGGAGGACATGGAAGACCTGAAGGCGGATCTCGCGGCGGGGTTCGAACGGATGGCAGCGGCCTGAACGGTCACGGCGCCAGCCAGGTCTCCACCCAGCCCGCATCGCTGCGCAGCCAGAGGGCGCGGCGGTGGCCGCGGCGGTCGAGGTAGAGGAATTCCAGGCGCTCGGCCCGAATCACGACCACGCCGAAGTTGTCGCGGCCGGCGAGGATCGCCTCGTCCGCCCCCGGCAGCGTGTAGCCGCCGCCGTTGAGCAGCGCGGTGCCGGGCCCCGGAACGATGCCGTAGACCGCGCGGCTCATCGGCTGGGCCTCGGTCCAGATCGATTCCGCGAACCAGTCGTCGGTGTGGAGTTCGGCCGTGCCGTCGACGCGGATCTGGATCTTCGCGTCCCGATCGTAGGCCTGGAGCGCGGCGCTGCCCGTGGCGGCGATCTCGACGGCCTTCTCGGAGCGCCGGTCGCAGTGGATGCGCAGCGTGCCGGCAGCACGGTCGGCGTCGCGCAGAACCACCGTCCGCACCTGCGGCCGCCCGTGCAGGTCGACCGTCGCCAGCGCCGGCGTGTGGAAGCCGCTATTCCGGTCGGCCACGCCCTGTTCCAGACGCCGCCAGAGCTCGTCGTGGCAGGCGACGAGATCATCGTAGAATGGGGGCAGTTCCGCCATCTGGGCCCTTTGTCTTAGCCCCCTGCTGACGAACCAGAAATTAACTCCTGATGAACAGGGCAGCCCGCTGAGTTGCGTCGCCCTCCTCGAAACCCGGAAGCTGAGCCCAGGTCAACAATTTGAAGTTGAAATCTTTGCTATCAACGGGTCTTCGTCGACGCCGCCTCGGCCTCGCGCCCCAGCCGCCGGCGCCGCTCGCGGAAGATCAGTGCGAGGTTGCGCACGTAGATGCCCGTCGAGAGCCCCTGCCCGATGATGATCACCGGCTCCTTGCGCACGAAGCCGTAGACCAGGGTCATCAGGCCGCCGACGATGGAGAGGAACCAGAACGACAGCGGCATCACGCTGCGGCCCTCCCGCTCGCTGGCGATCCATTGGAGGATGAAGCGCGAGCCGAACACCAGCTGCGCCAGGATGCCGAAGACCAACCAGAAATCGAAGCGGGTGACGAAGACGTCGTAAAAATAGGCCGGCAGGTCCTCGGCGAGCTGGATCAGCATGGCGTCATCCGATTTCATCCGAGGTGTCGGTCTCGCTCGCCCGCGGCGCGGGCCGGCGGCGCCGGATCAGCCACCAGACCCCGGCGAGGTCGAGGAGCCCGACCCAGAGTCGGTCGAACATCCCGTAATTCGAGGTGCCCGTGAAGCGCGGCCGGTCGACCACGTCGCGATGGACCACCGAAAATCCCTCGCGCGTCACCAGCGCCGGCATGAAGCGGTGCAGCGCGTCGAAATAGGGCAGCGCCAGATAGACCTCGCGGCGGAACACCTTGAGGCCGCAGCCGGTGTCGCGGGTGGCGTCCTTCAGGACGCGGCCGCGCACGCCGTTGGCGATGCGGGACTGGAACCGCTTCCAGCCGCCCTTGCGGCTGGTGCGCTGGCCCTGCGCGAGGCCCACGCCCGGACCGCCCTGGTCGAGGGCGGCGTAGAGGGCGGGGATGAAGGCCGGATCGTTCTGGCCGTCGCCGTCGAGCGTCGCGATCACGGAGGCGCGGGCATGCAGCACGCCGCTGCGCACGGCGCCGCTCTGGCCGCCGCTGCTGTCGTGCCGGACGATCCTGAGCCAGGGCGTGCGGGCCTTCAGGGCCTTGAGCGTGGCCAGGGTCGCATCGGTGGAGCCGTCGTCGACGTAGATCACCTCGAAGGGCGCAAGCCCGGCGCAGGCCCGGCCGATCTCGGCGACCAGCGCCTCGATGTTGCCGGCCTCGTTCTTGACCGGCACGACCACGCTCAGGCGCGGGGTGGCTAGGGGATCCGCGTTCATGGCGCAGGCGCTCCGGCAAGCCCGGTGGCGTAGGCCGAGAGCTCGGTCCGCCGGCCGGTGTTGATGTTGAAGCCCGCGACCGTGCCGACACGCGCGGCCTCGAGCCCGGCGGCGGCGCTCGCGAAGTCCTGCGCGTGGCGGCCCTCGACGAAGACGAGGCGGCAGCCGCCGGCCCGCAGGAAGGCGACGGCCTCCGCGCCGGTATTCGGCGTGGCGAGGTCGGTGCCGATGAGGAAGACGAGGCTCGGTTCGCGGTAGCCGAGGCTCGCGGTCTGCACCGTCTTGCAGGGCAGGGCATCGCGGATCGCAGCGAGGCGCGGCGAGATCTTGAGGGCCGGCACCTCCGGCTGGGCCAAGCCGAACGCGCCCACCGAGAGCAGCGCCCCCGCCCCCACTC